>JAFAHT010000141.1 GCA_019237095.1 Planctomycetaceae bacterium | reverse complement strand
CACAGCGGAGACCTCCGCATGCGCGGTGCTCATGTCGCTCAACAGCGCGCGGGCTTCGAGCCCTTCGAGGGTCGGGCGGGCGGCCCGCGACCGGGCCGTCTTGGGACGTTGGGTCATCACTGGCGTTCTCCTTACCGTACCATGACTTGGGAATTGTGGATAAACAATAGAGTCACGGAAAGGGAATCGGGATACAAGAATTTTTTGGAAATTTTCGAATATCCTCAAGTTTGTTGGTCTTGAGGCGGCTCGGATGACGCGGCCGGGGCCTTCGCGTCCCGGGGCGAGGACCGGCTTACAACGACTTGACCGGGATTTGGGATTTCCCAGATGAGGGTCGTCTGACTCGCTGGTCTGCCTCATCCGGATGAACCTAAGGCACATTTCGAAATAGAGCCGAGAACGCGAGTCAAGACAATTCCGGACAAAGTTATGCCCTGACACTCTGCCGGTAGCCGGTTCGGGCAGGGTCGGGAGACCCTGCCCGAACCGGTGCAACAAATCCGATAGAAAAGAAAATACGCGTCAACCGCAACTTTGCAGCATGCCCGGGCGACACTTCAAGTCCTGCCTTGAAATGAAAGTCGAGCATCGGCCATGATATTTCCGTCGTCGCACGGCTCGTCGCCAACCGCACGGGATTGGTTGCGTCCGGGTGTCACGATCATGAGCCCGCGCCGACGTGAAAGGAAACGAGTGAATGCGAACCATTGTGACGGGCGGGGCCGGTTTCATCGGATCGCACCTGGTCGATCGGCTGCTCGGCGAAGGGGCCGAGGTGACCGTGGTGGACAACTTCGACGCGTTCTACCCCCGGGCCGCCAAGGAGTCAAACCTCGCCCTCGCCCTGGGAAATCCCCGTTGCCGCCTGATCGAGCTGGACATTCGCGACGCCGGGCAGGTCACGCGCCTTGTCGAGCAGTCCCGTCCCGACGTGATCGTCCATCTGGCCGCCCGCGCCGGAGTACGCCCAAGCATTGACAACCCCGCGCTCTACTGCGAGGTGAACGTCCTGGGAACCGTCCACTGGCTGCAGGCCGCGGCCCGGCTTGACCCTCGCCCGCGGTTTGTTTATGCGTCGAGCTCGAGCGTGTATGGCGACCGGTCCGATGCACCGTTTCGCGAGACCGACCCGGTTGACTTGCCCGTGAGCCCCTACGCGGCAACCAAGAAGGCCTGCGAGCTCCTGGCCTTTACCTTTCATCACCTGCACGGACTGCCCGTGACCGGCCTGCGGTTCTTCACTGCGTATGGACCCAGAAACCGCCCCGATCTCGCGATCGCCAAGTTCACGCGGCTGATCGATCGCGGCGAGCCCGTGCCCATGTTCGGCGACGGCACAACCCGACGAGATTATACGTTCGTCGCCGACATCGTCGATGGAGTGGTCCGAGCCATTGAGCGATGTTCTGGGCATCATCTTTACAATCTTGGAAATGCCGATCCAATCGAGCTGAGGGAACTGATCGACGCGATTGGAGCGGCCCTGGGGAAGACTCCACACATCCAGCAGGTGCCCGAACAGCCGGGCGACGTGCGCCAGACTTATGCCGACATTGATCGTGCATCCGCCGATCTGGGATACAAGCCGAAGACCCCCTTTTCTGATGGGCTGGCGCAGTATGTCGCGTGGTATCGGGCAAACCGGGCATGAGAAGACTGCGCGATGGCACACGTGCGTAAGAAGCTTAGCCCTTCTGAATACTTCTTAATCGGCTTGCACATAAGAACTGCAATCTTTGCCAAATAATCGGGCTCAACACTCCTTGGTCGGTCCCGTGATGAGATCGGTCGCTTGACTGCATGCTTACACATCCGTGGGATCGCACTATCTCTTGAGGGAGCAAGGCCTTTTTGCGTCCAGCGGATGGCCGCTGGGGACATCCGAAAAAATTCCCAGGCCTTCTCCAACTAATTGCCGGTCTTGGCTTTTGATCGCGGCATGGATCTTGCTTTATTTAGTGGAAGAGCCGACTGATGACTCGACGGGCATCATCGATTTTCATAGATCGGTGCAGGATTGGGCGCGAAAAGAATATGGACGGCACGTCATGGAGCATGCGAGGAACATGAGGGTTGCCGCCACCATTCATGAGAGCTCTTTGCTGCTGACTCTCGAGGAAATCAGCCAGCTCATCTCGCATTCGCACAATCCTCACGAAACACTTGGGAACATCGTGCGGCTGATCCAGGGGCGATTCCGTACCGATGTTTCATCGGTCTATCTTCTCGAGCCGGAAAGTGGGGAACTGGTCCTGGCGGCCACGGTCGGGCTCGACCAGTCCGGCGTGGGCCGGGTGCGGATGAGGCTCGACGAGGGGCTGACAGGATTAGTGGCCGAGCGGATGAGCCCGATCATGGAGCCCGATGCGCCCATTCACCCCCGCTTCAAGTATTTTCCCGAGGCCGGCGAGGACACGTATCACTCGTTTCTGGGCGTTCCGCTGATCGAGTCTGGAATCGTGCAGGGAGTGCTCGTGGTCCAGACGATGGAGCGGCGTCCCTTCTCTCCGAACGAGATTCGGATGCTGGTCACGGTGGGTTCTCAACTGGCCCCGCTGGTCTCTGGCGCGCGCATGCTGGAGCGTGTGGCCTCGGCCGATATCGATACGCGCGAGGCGTTTGCAGCCACGGAAGAAGCAAGAACGCCGCGCTGGCTCAAGGGCTGTCCACTTTCGCCGGGAACCGGCTTCGGACAAGCCTATCTGATCGGTCAAAATGGAATACTCGGAGAGATTGCTGACTCGGTTGCGACCGACCCCGCCGTCGAACACCAGCGTCTGAGCCGTGCGATAGAAGCCGCCCGCAAGGAGATCACGCGACTGAGCCGCCGAATCTCGCATCTGGTGGGCGAGGACCATGGCGCAATCCTGCAAGCGCAGCTCATGATTCTCCAGGATAGCACGGTTGAGCGCGACCTGGCCGGCTGCCTGACCGCGGGCTCCACTGCGGAGTGGGCTCTGACACGAACTCTCGACAAGTATGTCGCGAGGTTTCAAAAGCTGACCAACCCATTCTTTCAGGAGCGAATCTTCGACGTCAAGGATGTCTTCCGACGAATCCTGTGGCACTTGCGCCCCCAGGCAGCGGCCGCAACACTCGGCGAGGAGCGGCTTGTCCTGGTCGCCCAGGAAGCCTCGGTACTCGACCTGTTCTCGGTGGATCTCGATCACCTTGTCGGAGTGGTCGTGGAACACGGGGGCCCTCACAGCCATGCAGTGATCATCGCCCGTAGTCTGGGAATCCCCATGATTGGCCAGGTGCCGGGGCTGTTCCACCAGTTCAAGGCCGGGCAGCTTTTACGTATCAACGGCACCACCGGACAGATCGAGCTCGATCCTTCTGTCGATGTTAATGGCGCGGTCGATGGCGGCGAGCCCTCACCGCTTGTGGTCGAGGCTCACCGCAACAGTCAATGCTCTGCCACGGTTGCCGACCGACCCGGGATGCCCCGAATTGAAGCCAACGTGAACCTTCTGAGCGAGGCCGCCCAGGTCGTTGCCAGCGGGGCTAGTGGTGTCGGTCTGTATCGCTCGGAGATGCTCTTCCTGGCTCGCCGAACCTTGCCGACAGAGGAAGAGCAGGTCGAGATCTACCGCAAGCTGATCGATGCGCTGAAGGGTCATCCCGCGACCATTCGCACGTTTGATCTGCGCCCGGACAAGCTGGCACACGGGTCCACCGCCTCCTCCTCCATGGCACAGACGCTCGACTGGCGGCTGGTGCTGGAGTCACCAATTCTGCAGCGCTTGTTCAAGGAGCAAGTGCGGGCCATCCTCCGGGCTGCGGCGACTGGACCGGTTCGGTTGTTGATTCCTCTGGTCACTCGATCGAGGTTGCTCGAGTTTGCCATCGCGACGGTCGAGCAGGCTCGCCAGGAACTGCTCCGCGAGGATCTGAAGTTCGGGCGCGATGTCCCGTTGGGGGTCATGATCGAAGTGGCGGCCGTCACGCCGCTGATCGATGCGTGGTCAGACCGAGTCGATTTCTTCTCCCTGGGCACCAACGATCTGATCGCCTCGGCGTTGGGAATCAATCGCGACGATCCCGTCGGCACCCTGGGAGACGACAACCTGCATCCCGGCCTGATCCGGATGATCGGCGATCTGATCGCCTCAGCGCATCGCGCCGGCCGACCGGTCTCGGTCTGCGGCGAGATGGCGGCCGACCCGGAAGGAGCCATCGCACTGGTAGCGCTCGGCGCGGATTCTCTCAGTCTCGCGGTGGATCGAGTCGCCTCGATCCGCCAGCTCATGAACCGGCTTGATGCCGAATCGCTGGCAGCCCTCGGGACAAAGCTGCCCGCAGCTCGGACCGTTGATGAAGTAAGAGCTTTGATCACCGCAATCATCCGGCCAGCAAAACCGGAATGGTCCCGGGAGAGACGGGTCTAGGCCGTCGTACCCCGGCCTTGACGCAGCGGCAATCGGCCTCGCCAAATGGGGAGTAAACGCTGCCGGAGGTTCCCACAGGCTTTTTTCCCTTTGATCCTTGATCCCTGAAAGATCGCGGGAAATCATCGGCAGATCTCGACCTCCACGCGATCGCGTCCCAGCGACTTGGCCCGGTAGAGCGCCGTATCGGCTCGACTCAAGACCTGGGAGGCAGGCTCACCAAGGGCGGCCTCCGTCACTCCAAAGCTGGCCGTGAGGTTGCGCTCGCCGAGGCTCTCGGGAGTTGCCGTCACGGCGCTTTTCCTGAGCCGCTCGGCGATCGGGATCGCGTTTTCCAGGGTCAGACCCGGCAGCAGCACGACAAACTCTTCTCCACCGAATCGGGCGACCAGGTCCCTTGACCGGCACTGGTTCTGAAGAACGGCTGCGAACTGGGCCAGCGCCTGGTCGCCGATCACGTGCCCCCAGGTATCGTTGATCTGCTTGAAATGGTCCAGGTCGGACATGATCAGCGAGAAGGGCTGGCCGGACCGGTCCAGTGTTTCGAGGTAGTGCGCGAGCATCCGGTCAAGGTAGCGGCGGTTGGCCAGGCCGGTGAGCGGGTCGCGGTCGGCGGCTTCACGGCTCCGGCGAAACGCACTTTCGACGACCACGCTGGAAGTCGCGTCGCAGAACACCTCGACGCCGCCGATCACTGTGCCGTCGTCTTTCCGGACGGGCATGATGCGCGCATCCACCGAGATCCGCCGTCCATCCTTGTGCCGGAGGAACAGCCGCTCGTGGACCGGACGATCCCGCTTCATCGATTGCGCCAGGGGGCATTCCCGGTGACAAAGACAACAGCCGAAAAGGTCGGCATGGTCCAGCAGTCCGTCGAAACAGTGCCTGCCGATGACCTCTGAGGGGGAGAACCCTGTAAGCCGCTCCGCGGCTTCGTTCCAGTAAAGAATGGTCCGCTGATTATCGACGAAGTACACTGCGTCGTGAAGCTGATCGAGCAACCGCTTGTAGAAATCGAATTCAAGGGGCACCAGTCCATTCAAGGCTGCCGAAAGCGGAGCTTCGGGCTTTTGCTCTCCCTTCACGCAAGGCGCGGTCCCCTTGATCGTGGTGTCGGTTTTTCGCTGGACGGGGGACGAGGGAAACAGGAAACCAACCGCCGGCGCCGGTCCGTCCTCGATCATGCCGCCCAGCTTCTCGAGTGGGGGGAACGAGGAATCGGCGATCCTCCGCTTGACCAAGGTCACCTCGTTGCCAGCCTGATTGAACGTCACGGAATCCATGAACGACTTCATCAGCAGAAGACCGCGGCCGCTGGGACGAAGCAGATCCTCGGGCTCGATGGCACGGTGGGCATCAGTGGTATCGAAGCCGCATCCCTCGTCGCGGATCACGAATCGCGACAGGTCCGGATCGTGGGCGATCAGAAACCGGATGCGGCGATCCCGATAGGGAGTCTGGGCGGCCCGCTGTCGCGCCAGCTCGTGGTATCGCCGATCGTCCTGCTCGCGCAGCTTGGAGCTGACCTCAAGATTGCCATGGAACAGCGCGTTCCGCAGCGCCTCGTCCAGGGCGATGGTCGTGCGCATCAACTCGGCGGAGTTCCAGCGGTCAAGCTGGGTCATCTCGTCCTGAAGGAATTCGAGGAGCGGGGGAATGAGGTCTGGATCGTTGCCGAGTTCAAAGCGCGATTCGCGGATGACCAGAGACTGCAAGCACCGGCGGCGCCGGCTGCCCGCCGTCGCCGTCCGGAGCGCGCGCGCGAGGACGGCATGAAGATCCTGGGCCAGCCTCTGCTTGGGAACGTAATCGGTAGCTCCAACACGGAGCGCCTCCATGGCCACGTCCTCGCTGCCATGACCGGTCATGACGACCACGGGAACCTTGGGGTGCTCGTTGCGAATCGCTCGGACCAGGCTCAGACCGTCCATTCCTTCCATCTGGAGACCGGTCAAGACAACTGATGTGGGATGATTCGCCAGACGGGCAAGTGCCTGGGTTCCGTCCTCGGCGTAGGTCGCGTGACATCGCGGGTCCTGGTCGATCAATCGACCTGCTCGCAGGCGGTCATTCGGGTTATCGTCCACAATCAGGACTTCCGCGACGAGGCCGACAGACCTCGATCCTGAAGAACATTCCGCATGGACGGCGATTTGCGCGCTCATGATCCGCTCCTCGACCGCGAGTTCCCAGCCGGCCGCAAACTCGACCGGTTCCGCTACCCGAACCACTCGTGACTGAGAGAAGGCTAGGTCACAAACCTCGCAGCGGAAGTGAAAACACGCACGCTGCATGGCCTGACAGTCCGCCAATCCCGCTTGCACACCCAGGAGTTCAGAGTGCACTCACCCTCGTTGCTGGCATCAGCACTCAGCGAGGATCGACGTGTGTGCGATGAAAGCGCTTGATCAACGTGACTTCGTTGCCGCGATCGTTGTAGCGAAAATCATCTACGAGACCTCGGGCGAGCATGATCCCGAAACCGCCTTCGCGAAGACCGAGTTCATTACGCAACTCGATGTGGCCGATTGGGTCTTCGTCGCACGCGGCATGAGGCAGGTTCCTGGGATTGAAACCCGGCCCCTGGTCCTTGATGATCAGCGTGATCGACTCAGGATCGATGCGATAAGTAATCCGCAAGACCAGATCAGCGTTCTTGCGGTGACCCCACTCGATGGCATTTCCTCCCATTTCCATCACGGCCTGTTTCAAGTCTTTGATCTGACGGTCGGTGAGCGGGGTATGGGCGAACAGGTCGGCGAGCATGTCATGGGCCTCTTGAAGGTATGTCAGCTCGCTGCGAATATCGAAATTGATCTCGCCGTAGGTTCCCCGCTTCAGGTGCTCGTCGTGCCAGAGGATCGCCTTGTCGATGACGTCGTAGAGCTGATCGGGCGTGAATGGCTTGGCCAGGTAACCGTTAGCCCCGACCCGCACGCCCGCGGCCCGATGATTCGCATCCTGGAGCGCGGTCACTATGACAATGGGGATCAGATTGGTCTCTCGATTCCGCTTCAATTGATCGCAAATGGCAAAGCCGTCGACGTCAGGCAGCATGAGATCGAGCAAAATCAGTTCCGGTTTCTTCACCGAGACGACAGGCCAGACCTGCGCACCCGAGTAAACCTGGATCGGTTCGAAGTGGCGAGCCCGAACGAGACTGGCCAGAATATCGTTGCTGTCGCGCTCCTCGTCGACGATCAGAACGGTGCGCGGCATGGGGAAAACTCGAAGAAGCCACGAAATCTGGAATGTTTTCCTGTCGCTTGCCACAATCGACGGCAACCTCTACACTATTTTCACGCGCGCGAGCAAGCATGACAAGGGTTTGCAGTCAACCAGCTCTCCGGTTGGCTCGACGATGCCGGCCTTCATGGCCTCCCGAGCCGGGGCCGGGCCATCGACCGTACCCAATCGACTGACCACAAGCTTCTGGCCTCCTGGAGTTTGGGCGGTCAATGGTGATCCATCAGCGTTCTCGGGGCCGGTACGGGCCCAGACTCGAACCTCGGATTCGTCCTGTTGCCGGTCTCCGCTCCTAGGTGAGAGGCATGCCTATCTCTTGCGAGAGCCTCGACCGACTCGGCTGTACAAGACGCTGGAAATACCCAAACCTTCCGGAGAGGCTCCCGCCGGTGCGGTCGCCCAGGGCCGCTCGCGCTCGCTCGATGATCTGAAGGACGATTACATTCTCGTCGAGATCGACGACCGGGGAGCGATGAAGCTCGATCGCCAGCCCATCGAACCGGTGAGGGAGACACTCGTCAAGAATCTCCGCCGCGCTCGCGAGAAGACCGGTCGCCAGTCGATGCTCCTCTCCGCTGACTTTG
>JAFAHT010000069.1 GCA_019237095.1 Planctomycetaceae bacterium | reverse complement strand
GGTCATGCCCTTGCCCGAGGGCCTGCCCGAGCTGGCGTTTGCCGGGGCGCTGGGGGGCCGGCGTGTCTTGATGGTCGCGGCGGAGGGTGGCCTGCCCATGCCGGCCGAGGCCGACTTCGTGATCACCGGCACGATCGACCCGGACACTCGCAAGCTCGAGGGTCCCTTTGGCGACCACCTGGGCTATTACAGCCTGGCGCATGAGTTCCCCGTGCTGCGGGTCGAGACGGTCTATCATCGCCAAGGCGCCATCTGGCCGTTCACCTCGGTGGGCCGGCCGCCCCAGGAAGACACGACCTTCGGTGCCTTGATTCACGAGCTGACCGGGCCAATCATCCCGACGCTGATCGCAGGCGTTCGCGCCGTGCACGCGGTTGATGCCGCGGGCGTGCACCCGCTGCTGCTGGCAATCGCCAGCGAGCGGTACGTTCCTTATTCAATGGTCCGCCGGCCGCAGGAGATCCTCACGATCGCCAGCGCCATCCTCGGTCAGGGGCAGCTTTCGCTGGCGAAGTACCTGCTGATCGTCGCGGGCGAGGACGATCCGGCGCTCGAGATCCACGACATTCCCGCGTTCCTGCGTCACTTGCTCGAGCGGATCGACTGGACCAGCGACCTGCATTTCCAGACGCGGACCACCATCGACACCCTCGATTATTCGGGGCACGAGCTGAACCAGGGGTCGAAGGTCGTGATGGCCGCCGCCGGCCCGAGGCGCCGGGAGCTCCCGGTCGAGATCCGCTCCGGAATGCGGCTCCCCGACGGCTTTTCCCATCCCCGCCTGGTTCTGCCGGGGATCCTCGCGGTCCAGGGACCGAAGTTCGTACCTGGCTCGGACCAGATTGGCACGTTCTGCCGAAGCTTCGGGACCGATGATCCAATCTGTTCATTCCCCTTGATCGTGATCGTCGATGACAGCGAGTTCACGGCGCGGAATCTTGGAAACTTCCTCTGGGTCACATTCACCCGGTCCAATCCCGCGGCCGACATCGAAGGAATCGATTCGTTCATCGACCAGAAGCACTGGGGGTGCCGCGGTCCACTGGTCATCGACGCGCGGATCAAGCCCCATCACGCTCCGCCCCTGGTGGAAGATCCCGAGATCGAACGCCGGGTCGACGCCCTCGCCGCGCCGGGCGGGCCGCTGCACGGGATCTATTGACCGCTGCAAAGATGTCGGGAACCGTCACGTTGCTTCTTGGGCCGCCCCTGAAGAAACCAAAGGGTACATAGTGCTTTGTTGGCTCGGAGCCCGTGAAGAAACCTGTATGTCCCCCTTTTCTTTGTGTATGTCCCCTTTTTCTTTGCTCATTCCTTCATCTCGTAGGTCCAGACCCGGAATGATTTCAGCGTGCACGGGCCGAATGTCGTGCTGATCGCCACGTCGGAGGCGTCTCGGCCTTGCGCGATCAGGACGCGACCGATCCGCGGGATGTTATTGCGGGCGTCGAAGGTGTACCACTGACCGCCGAGGAATGCCTCGAACCAGGCGCTGAAGTCCATGGGCGCGTCGGATGGTGGTACACCGATATCGCCGAGATACCCGGTGCAATAGCGCGCGGGGATATTCATGCAGCGACAGAAGGCGACCGCCAGGTGGGCGAAATCTCGACAAACGCCCTGCCGCTCGCGATACGCCTCCAATGCGGTTCTCGTTGGCCGCGCGTGCTCGTAGCCGAACTGGATGTGCTGGTGGACGAAATCACAGATGGCCTGGACGCGACCCCAGCCGGTGGGCGTCTTGTCGAACAGCGCCCAGGCCGTCTCCGAAAGGCTGTCGGTCTCGCAGTAGCGACTCCCCAGCAGGTACACCAAAGTCTCTTCGGGCAGGTCGTGAACCGCGTGCTGCTGCGCCTCCTGTTCGATTCGGTCGGTCGTCCCTGGGTCGCTGACGATCGTGTCAGCCCTGAGATGAATTTCCCCCTTCGGAGCGATGATCCGGCTGCACCAATTGCCGAACCCGTCGCGGTAGGCCTTCATCGGTACTGGCGGGTTGATGACGAGCGTGTCGGGTCTCAGCAGGTCGGAGACGCGAGAATAGTGAATGCTTAGTGTCAAGATCATGGGAGTGGGTTTAGGGCAATCGTACACGATGTCGAAACCAACACTGAGTTTCATTGTAAAGCCCTGGGATTTCGAATGGCTTTCATCCCTTCTCCCCAATTGGCGTCGAATCACGACTCGACCAGAATTCCCCGACTGGCTTCGACCGCGCGTCGTTCTTCGGCATTCGGTGCGCCATGATGCTGATTAGACTCGACCAACCGGCTTGAGTCCAAGGAAATCGGTGGAATGAAACCGACACCTATGAAGCCCTCTCCTTGCTCGCCTGTGATCTTTGCGACCTGGCGCGTGACATGATCCAAGCGGAAAGAAATACAAGCGCTGCCACCTGGGAAAGGATGCCCCGGGGTGATCGCTTGGAGCGAAGGCGGAATGAGGTCAACCTGGGGTTTGACGCCGCGCGGCCGGACCGATAAACTAGGAATCACGTTGAGAGTCAGTGAACAGTTTTACCCTAGCAAGGCTGCCTCTGGCTGTTTGCCCGGGGATCTCGGCTGGAAATGTCTGGAAATCGCGCGGAGGATTGTTCGTGGCGCTCGTAGTCAAAGACCTGATCGATGCCGGCGTGCATTTCGGCCACCGGGCCAGCCGCTGGAACCCGAAGATGAAGCCGTACATCTACGGCAAGCGCAACCTGATTCATATCATCGATTTGAAAGAGACCGTGCGGGGGTTGCTCCGCGCGACCAAGTTCTTCCAACGGATCGCGTCCTCGGGCGGCCTGATCCTGTTTGTGGGAACCAAGCGGCAAGCGGCCGAGACGATCAACGAAGAATGCACCCGCGGCGGTATGCCCTATGTGACCGAGCGGTGGCTGGGTGGCACGCTGACCAACTTCCGGACGATTCGCAGCCGGCTGCAGCGGCTCGAGGAGCTGGAGACGATTCTGGATGGCGAGCAAGGGCTGAGCTACTCCAAGAAGATGATCTCGACGCTCACGCGCGAGCGCCGCAAGATCGAACGCAACCTCAGTGGCATACGGTCAATGACGCGGCTTCCCGAGGCCTTGATGGTCATCGATCCTCGGCGCGAGCATATCGCGGTGGCCGAGGCGCAGAAGCTGGGCCTGAAGGTGGTCGCCTTGCTGGACACCGACTGTGATCCCGACCTGATCGACCTGCCGATCCCAGGCAATGATGACAGCATGCGGTCGATCGAGCTCGTCATGAAGCGGCTGATCGACGCCATTCTGGAAGGGAAAGCGGCCGCGCCGCCCGAACCGTCGGTGAGCGAGTCGGCCCCGGGTCGCGGTGATCGCGACCGTGATCGCGATCGTGACCGTCGGCGGATTCCGGGACGCACGGATGGCGCTCCACGGGTCGGCGGACTGGCGGCATCGGTCTCTGCGCGATCAACAGGGCCTGCGCCGGCACCGACACCTGCGCCTGCCCCGGCCGAGGAACCCGTCGAGGCTTCTGGGGGCGAACCGGCCCCCGGGTCTCCGGAGTCTCTGGAGTCGCCGACGCCTGCCGAGGAACCCGCGGCAAGCTGAAGATGGGCGTACTTGAGCGGGCCCCGAGGGCTTGACCGGGAGGTGCGTGAAACCTCCAGTGGAAACCCGGACGGGTCCGCGGTGGGCGCTCGGACGAGCGAGCCGGCCGTGTCCCAGTCGAACCCCGCAGACCCGGATGGTGTCTCTTACCGGCCATCGTTCGTTGCCGCGACATCGCTTCGCTGTGGCAACCCGGAAGGACGGCTGTTGCCTGGAGCGTCGAGCTGACACCGCATCCGGATCCGAAGCCCAATTTGCATCAATCGATAACAGACTTGAAACCGAGTGAGTACGAGCACGTTTGAGGAGAATTGCCGATGGCCGAGATCACGGCTCAGGCGGTCAACGAGTTTCGCAAGAAGACCGGGCTTGGACTGATGGAGTGCAAGAAGCTCCTCCAGGAAGCAGACGGCGACCCCAAGAAGGCCGAAACGCTGGCCAAGGAGCGCGGGCTCAAGCAGGCCGAGCTTCGCGCCGGGCGGGCCGCCAAGGCCGGCCGCATCGAGGTCTACATCCACCACGACGCCAAGTCGGGCGTGCTGGTCGAGCTCAACTGCGAGACCGACTTCGTTGCCCGTAACGAGGAGTTCAAGCAGCTTGCCAAGGACCTGGCGCTGCATATCATGGCCGCCAATCCCGCCTACGTGAAACGGGAAGACGTTCCCGAAGAGGCCGTTGCCGAGCAGAAGCGCATCTTCATGAGCCAGGTTGCCGACAAGCCGGTGAACATCCAGGAGAAGATCGCCCAGGGCAAGATCGACTCCTGGTTCGGCGAGAGCGTCCTGCTCGATCAGAAGTTCGTCAAGGATGAGACGAAGTCGGTGCGCGATGTGATCCTCGCGGTCAACTCGCGCACCGGCGAGCACATCTCGGTGGCCCGGTTCGCCCGGTTCGTCGTGGGCGACGGCCGCTGAGACCGCGGAGAACCTCTCTCGAGCACAGCATGGCGGCAGATGGCAAGTGGGCTCCGTTGATTCTCGTCAGCCGCCAGTCATGCTGACACGGCCAGCGCCCGTTGACACCCGGAACCTTGCTTCATAAGGAATTCTTGATGGACGGCAACGTAATCGACGGCACCCCGGCGTTTCGCCGAGTCCTGCTCAAGCTCTCCGGCGAGGGCTTCTGCCGGCCCGGTGAGGGGGGTATCAGTGTCGAAGAGGTCAGCCGAATCGCCCGGCAGGCTTCCCGAGTGGCTTCGCTCGGGGTACAACTGGCCATCGTCGTCGGAGGCGGCAACATCCTCCGCGGCGCCGAGTTGAGCCGGGGCTCCGATGTCATCCAGGAGGCCACCGCCCACTACATGGGCATGACGGCCACGGTGATCAACGGCCTGGCCCTGCAGGACGCGCTTGAGAGCATGGGCTGCGAGACCCGGCTCATGACCACCATCCGCATGGAGGAGGTCGCCGAGCCGTTCATCCGCCGGCGGGCGTTATCTCACCTCGGCCGCGGCCGGGTCATCATCCTGGCCAGCGGCACGGGAAGCCCGTTCGTGACGACCGACACGGCCGCCGCGCTGCGGGGCAAGGAGCTCGGTGTCGACGTCCTGCTCAAGGCCACTCGTGTGGATGGCGTCTACTCGGCCGACCCGGAGAAGAATCCCCACGCGGTGCTCTATCCGCACCTGAGCTACGACCAGGTCATGAGCGATCAGCTCAAGGTGATGGACATGACTGCAATCGGCATGTGCATGGAGCACGACCTGCCGATCCTGGTCTTTAACTTCAAGAAAGAGGGCAACATCGAGCGCGCGGTCATGGGCGACCCGATCGGCACCTGGGTCGGCAACGGCCCCCGGCCCCGCGCTCAGGCAGTGACGAGTTGATTCGGGACGCCGCTGGCCGGGCCTGGTCGGGTCGCTCGCTCTGTCGCGGCCGCCGCTGGTCGTGATACGATGTTACGGGTTCAGGCCGGCGCGGGCCGGCGTGTTCGGGCATCGCGGACATGTGCGGTATCGGGGCTTAAGAGTCCACGCAGAGGATGCATCCCATGAGCATCGAAGAGATCACCCTC
>JAFAHT010000578.1 GCA_019237095.1 Planctomycetaceae bacterium | reverse complement strand
GACCTTGCTCTCCGGCACGCCGAGCGCCACCAGGTGGACCTTCGTCTCCTGGAGGGCCACGAAATACTGGTCGGTGTGTGGGCAGAGCCACATGGCGTGAACATCGAAATCGGTCACGACCACAGCGTTCAGCACGTGGATCTTCTTTTCCGACTTGAGCCACGAGATGATCTCGGACGGCAGAAAGTGAGTGCAGATTGCAACGTCGGGTTTAAATTTGTTCAAGAAGCTCATAAATGGAACCGTGTTCAGCCGGTCGAACGCCCGGCGGACGTTTTCGCTCCTGCCGGGGACGGCGAGATGGTCGTAGAGCCAGCCCAGAACCTCGGGCGCTTTGTTGACCAGGTCGATGTACGCCTTGGAATAGAGGTGGCGAAAGACGTTATTGGTAAACCTGAGCACGTCCAGGTGCTGGACCTCGGAGGCCAGTCCTCGGATCCGCAGGGCCTTCTCGATCGCGTCGGCTGCGCGGAGATGCCCCGCCCCGGCGCTGGTGGAAAGAACCAGTACACGTCCCAGCATCGCGAGCCTCCCGCGGTTATGGTTTTCTGAAGCCGAGGAACGCTCAGGCGATTCCCCGAACCTCCTGGGGGATCGCCGTCTCCTCGTCTTGAAGGACTGGCTCGTCGAGCAAGTCGCCGCTGGCCGATCGTACAAGCTCCGCGAACACGCCGTTTTTCCGGAGCAATTCGGTATAAGAGCCGGTCTCGACGATCCGGCCGTCGTCGAAGACGAAGATGCGATCGCTGTCGAGCAGAGTGGTAAGGCGGTGGGCGACGAGAATGACCGTACGGTCGTTCCGCGCGGCGCAGATCGCCTGCTGGATGAGCTTCTCGCTGATGTTGTCCAGCGCGGAGGTTCCCTCGTCGAGGATCAAGATTGGCGGGTTCTTGAGAAAGATCCGCGCCAGAGCGATTCGCTGTCGCTGGCCGCCGGAGAGGTTCTGGCCCCGCTCCGCGACGCGGGCCTTGTAACCGCCGGGCATCCTCATGATCTCGTCATGAATGCAGGCAAACTCGGCGGCCCGGCGAATCTGCTCGGGAGTGGCCTCCGCAGAGCCGTAAGCGATATTGGCGGCGATCGAGCCCGAGAAGACGAACGGATTCTGGCCGACGTAGCCGACCAGCCGCCCGATGGCCTCGCGCGAGATGGACTCCAACGGAACCCCGCCAATCAGGGCTGTTCCGGCCGTCGGATGGACCAGTCGCATCATGGTCCGCAGCCAGGTGGTTTTGCCGCATCCCGAACGTCCCGCCACCCCAATGGTCTCGCCGTGGCGGATCACCATCGAGATACCGTTGAGCGCCGGTCTCCGCTCCCGTGAACCGTTGGGATAGACGACGGTGAGGTCTTCGGTGACCAAGACGGGCTCTCCCACGCTCAGTTTGGGCTCGCGGGGCTCGACAGGCTTGAACGACCGGTCCACGGGCTCTCTCAGCAACCTGATCAGATCGCCCACGCGCAGGCTGCTCTCATGAGCTTCGTCAATGAAGCGGTGAACCTCGTTCAGGGGGCACATCACACTCAGGTAGAGGACGGAGAATGTGAAGATATCGCCGATTTTTATGTGGCCATGAACGAACATGTAGACTGCGAAGGCGAGGACGAGGATGTGAAAGAAGCCCTCGTTGAGCGCCTTGCCGCAACCGAAAAGCGACATTTCGAAGTGGTGGCGGATTTCTTTGGATCGTTGCCGCTCAGCCGTCCGCGCGACGCGGCGAACCTCCTGGCGATGCGTGTTGGCGGCCCGCACATAGTCGATTCCGGACAGGAGTTCGACGACGGTGCCGTCCATCACCTCGCGCGTTCGCAGCATGTCGAGCCGAATTCCCTTCTGGGTGATGAGCTGCCAGATCGTCAGCGAGAGCGAAACAGGCACCACCCCGGCCATCACCAGCGCGATCCAGGGCTGCTTGGACAGAGCCGCGGAGAGGGCGAAGACGCCTGTGAAGAGGGCGGGGACGAAATCCAGGAAGGAGATCCGAAGAAACCTGACGAACCCATCCGCACTGCGATTCATCCGTCCGTAGAGGGCCCCCACCTGGTCTTGAGCCAGGTTCGAGAGATCCACCTTCATGAGATGGGCAATAAGCCGAACGCACATATCCTTGTTGATGCGCGTACAGGTGTTTTCGACCAGGTACCTGCGCAGCACGTTCATTGACTCACGTACCAGGTAAGCCAGGCCGAGCAGTCCGAGGTAAACACCCGCCCCCTTCATGATCGCGCCGGGTGTCAGGCCTTGAGTGTGCTTGGGCTCGAGAGACTTGACCAGTTCGCCCAAGAGGATTGCTACCGCCGTGTTGCCGGCGCTGGCGAGACTGACGATCAGCAGTGCGCCGCCCAAGGCCCACCGATGACGCCAGGGCACAAGTTGCCAGACCTGACGGCCACGTTTGCCAATCTGACGGAACTCGCGCCAGATTCCTTTCAGCCCCCCGGTCGCGCTCCGAACCATGAATTCTCCTTGACAGAAACGAGGTTTTCCTCGCTCGGCCTTGACTTACCGTGAAACCCGTTACGGCGAAGCCAACCTGGTCAGCAACCCGCAGGCCGACGATCCACGTCGAAATCTGAAGGGATTCTAAAATCCTATAGAGGGACCTCCATTTTGTGGAGAGTTTCTTTTTTTTCTTCTCCCACTCCCACGAAATGGGAAAAAAACGCGTATTCATTGTTGGTGGAGAAGAGCAGACGAAACGCAAGTCGGCTCGACTTTCGTCGAACCGCTCGCGTGCAATGCACTATTGCTTGAAGCTGCATAGCCTTAAAAGGCCCTCATCATCTTCTCTCCGGCACAATTCTTGCAAGCATTTCTTGCAAGCATTTCATCGCAGTAATTGACCAGGCATACGAGGAAGGATTCACGTCCATGAGTCAGAGCGACAGTGTGTTGTCCCCCAAGTTGAAAGCGTCTCTTTCGGCGAGGGGCGCCGGGGCGATCGACGTCCGTCATATTCGTTCGCGGACGCGTTTCGAGGCAATCGAGCAGCCGTCGCTAGGCTCCCGGGACGAAGCCCTCGTCGTCGATGAACGCGCCCACTTGCGCCCGTCGCAGGTCGTCGAGAGCAAACTGACCCGCATGCTCAAAGATGCCTCTCTTCCGGTTAGCCACCTGCAGATGAGAGGACTACTCCGAAGCCGCTAAACGATGCACCGTTTGTAGAATATTCGAGGTTTGGACAAAGCACCTTGGCCAGGCGGGAGGTTGATTCAATTCATGAGTTTCCCATGAAAACCCGTACATCGTGGCTTTGTCCATCATCGATCAGAGAAATTGTTGCGTCTTCAGAAGGCCGTCCATCAAGGCAGATGGTGACGGCTCCGCGCTCCCGTCCTTGGGGATTTTCAACCGCGATGCGGTATGTGGCTGACCGGTATTGGTAGGTGATTTCAAAGCCCTTCCACTCCGGTGGAATGCATGGGTCGAGCGTAAGACGATCGCCGGATCGTCGAAGTCCAAGGATTGACTCAAGCCCCGCGCGGTAGAGCCAGGCGGCTGAGCCGGTGTACCATGACCATCCTCCCCGGCCCGCGAGTGGTGGTTGGCTGAACACGTCTCCAGCGACGACATACGGCTCGAGCTTGTAAAGCTGAACCGCGCTTTGATCCCGGGCATGTTCGATGGGATTGAGGATCTGGAAAAGCTCGAAGGCGCGCCGGCCCTCGCCAAGCAGAGCGGTGGCCTGCACCACCCAGGCGGCTGCATGCGTGTATTGAGCGCCATTCTCGCGGACTCCCGGCAGGTAGCCCTTGATGTAGCCTGGATCAACGGGATCATCATCAAATGGTGGTGTCAGGAGAAGGATCAGGCCCTCCTCGCGACGGATCAGCAGGTCGAGAACCGATTCCATCGCCTTGCGGGCCCGCCGCGGATCGGCGGCTCCCGAGATCACTGCCCACGATTGAGCGATCGAATCAATCCGGCACTCGCGATTCTCCGCTGATCCTAGCGGCGTGCCGTCGTCGAAAAAGGCGCGGAGGTACCAGGCACCATCCCAGCCATACTCCTCGACGGCCGCGGAGAGTTGGTCGGCCTGCTCGCGATAGCGGATCGACCTTGGTTTGTCATTCCGGGTGTCGGCGATCTGGGCAAATGAGCGAAGGCAATCTATCAAGAACCAGGCTATCCAGACGCTCTCCCCCTCACCCTTCACGCCGACCCGGTTCATTCCGTCGTTCCAGTCGCCGCTGCCGATGAGCGGCAGTCCATGAGTCCCCAGCCGCAAGCCTCGCTCGAGAGCGCGGGTGCAGTGCTCGTAGAGCGGCCCTAACTTCTCCGCGATCGCCGGCAGCCGGAGGTCCTCGTCCTGGCCGGGTTCAAGCAAAGGCGCCCTCAAATAGGATACGCTCTCATTCAGAATCGATGCGTCCGCGGTGGTTTTTACATACAGTGCCGTAACATAGGGAAGCCAGAGAAAATCATCGGAGATCCTGGTGCGAACACCGCGTCCGGCCGGAGGGTGCCACCAGTGTTGCACATCGCCCTCGACGAACTGCCGGGATGCCGCAAGCAGGAGATGCGCCCGAGCGAGCTCGGGGGATGCGTGGAAAAGTGACATCACGTCTTGGAGCTGGTCGCGAAACCCGTAGGCCCCGCCAGATTGGTAAAACGCGGATCGGGCCCAGAGGCGGCAACTCACGACCTGATAGAGCAACCACCGATTCATGACCAGATTGAACGAAGGGTCGGGGGTAGTGACCTGGACGGCATGGAGGATTCGATCCCATTCGCGCGTCACATCGTGCAAGGCCCGCGGCGCAGAGTCGGGCTGCCAGTATCGGCGAATCAAGTCGCGCGCCGCGCCGAGACTTGCCGCCTCTCCGAGTAGAAAGACGATCTCCGTCGCTTCGCCGGGACCCAGGTCGAACCTGGTCTGGATGGCGGCGCACGGATCGAAGCCGGCACCTGTCCGTCCAGACAACCCGACCGAGTGCAAGGCGGCGGGAGCCGCGACCGAGCCATGCCGGCCCAGGAACTCGAC
Source organism: Planctomycetaceae bacterium (assembly GCA_019237095.1). GTDB lineage: Bacteria > Planctomycetota > Planctomycetia > Isosphaerales > Isosphaeraceae > Aquisphaera. Next base: position 14,238 of record JAFAHT010000578.1, on the reverse strand, counting down.
GCGGTCGGCGGTGATTGTCCTGGGGCGCCGGTTCACATCAACGAACGCCACGCGGTCGGCGAAATCGACGCGGAACGTGTTGCGGGCCAGAAGCGCGTCGGTTTCGGGGTCGACTTCCGTGACCAGATGCATGGCGCTGGCATCCCTGCAAGCTCCCAGGGTCCACTCGGCAAAATAAGTCGCCGAGAGCTGCCGAGGCTCGCTGCCGGCATTGCGCACGCACAATTGAATCAGCTTGATCGGGTCGTTGGTAGGGACAAGCAGGGTCAACTCGTGCTCGATCCCATGAGTCTTGCGTTCAAAGATGGTGTATCCCTGCCCATGGCGCACGCGCGTGGGGTCGTGAGTCGGGATCGGCGAGGGAGTCGGACACCATGTCTGGCCGGTCGCTTCATCACGAAGGTAAACCACTTCCGAGGGAGGATCGACGACCGGATCGTTGCTCCAGCCAGTCAGTCGATTCGTCTGGCTGTTGCCAGCCCAGGTGAATCCCGACCCACTCTCGGAGACGAGGAAACCGAACGCGGGATTGGCGACCACGTTGACCCAGGGCGCCGGGGGCAACATCGGATACGGTATCGTTTGGGGGCTCGGCTGGCCGTTGAGCGGGCCAGAGTGAGTGTCCTGGGCCCTGATCAGCAGGCAATACTCGCGGCCATCGGCGGCGAAACCACCAAGACCGTTGAAGAATTGGAGATCGGGCGGCAAGTCAACGGGCTCGTCGTTCCATCGGCCCGGCGATTGAGTCGGAATCAAAGGCTGGGGATGCGATCGAGCCCATTCGATCCGGTCAAGCTGGCCGGAGAGGGAGCCCCGCGCTCCGTCGAGCAGGACACGGGCCGCCGCCTCGAGCAGCAGGACATCGTCCTCGGGGATCCCTTCTCTTTGGATCGCGAAAACGCCGCCGGGCCGGTTGAAAAGATCGCTGGAACCGGCATCACGAACCAGGTTGAAGATCTGCTGGCGCAGATCCTCGGTGTTGCCTGATTCCTCCTGGACGAGCAGGACGAGATCAAACTCAAGGCCCTTGATCCGGAGGAATTCGCGCGCGACCAGGAGTTGCCTCACGAGGGAAAGCTCGGCCTCTTCCGCGATCCGCGCCAGGAGGATTGGCCGGTCGCCCGCGATGCCGTAGCGAGCCAGAGCCGCTTGACCCTGGCGATTGGTGGCGAGCACCTGTGAGTGAGCCCGCAGGGCGGGACCAGCAAAGAGCAGGTGCGACCCCAGCCGCTGGTACAGGTGATCTTCCGGCAAGTCATTACGATGTCCGTGCTCCACCTGGCTGCGCGCCCAGGCCAGCTCGAACGCTCGGGCCACCGCGCTGATTCCGTGGTACGCGTCGGCGAGGGCCAAAGCACTATCGCGCGACTCGGCCGTGGCCAGGGTGAACCCGACCACGGCGGATCCGCCGGGCTCGACCCGGAACCTCCGTCGCAGGCTGAAAACCGGGTCGAGGACAGGGCCTATCGTTCCCGTGAGGATCGTGTTCGGGCCCAGCGCGGCGGGGTCGGCCGGCGTCCGCCCTCGCCCCACGAACCGCGCCCGGTCGGTCTCGTATTGCAGGGCTCCCACGATGGTGCAGCCCGGGGCCGAGCGATCGACGGCCATCACGTGAACTGCCCAGATCGGGCGCTCGTGTGCGGATCGCGGCCGTCGCCGGCAGAGCAGTGAATCCGACCCGGGCAGGTACTCGGTCTCCAGAAAGAGCTTGCCGAAGGCGGGGTGGGACAGGTCGGCACCGTGGTCATTGAGGACTGGTTCCACGTAGCTTGTCAGCTCCAGCTCACGCGGCTGGCTGCCGTGGTTGGACAGGGTGATCCGGCGGACCTCGGCGAGCTGCTCTGGCGACACGGCGATCTCGAGCAGGGTCTCGATGTCCGCGTCGCGCCGGCGCAGTAAGGCCTTGTCGGTGGCGAAGACCACCTCGTAATCGTCGGCCGCCCGGCAGACTGGCTGGTGTCCGGCCGACCAGACCTGGCCGCTCAGCGCGTCGCGAACGTAGAAGAACTGGCCCCATCCCTCGCAGGTGGCGTCTTCGCGCCAGCGCGTCACGTCCAGACCCTGGCACTTGCTGGAGCCTGACCCCGCATTGGTGATCATCACGTGATACCGCTTGTTCGATAGCAAGTGCGTGCGCGGAGCGGCAGTGGCCGGCGTGGTCAGGCGCCGGCTCAACAAGGAGCCAGCGCCCGCATCGGCCGCGCGCACGCGGTCAAGCCAGGCCGGGGCTGCCTCGACGATCGGCGAGTCGGTGGGGATCCGCTCCTGGAGCAGCAGTTCGGCAGCGCGGACCATGGGCTCGTGATGGAACCGGCGTGGCATCGGATCGTCGAGCAAGGCGTTGGTCAAGGCCACCAGGCTCATCCCCTGGTGGTGGGCCATGTACGACCTCACAACAGCCAGGCGCTGGCCATGGGGCAACCGGTCCGGCGTGTAATCGATGGCCTCATGGAAGCCGAATCTGCCCTCGGCACCCTCGCCGGCCAGGCGTCGAAAATTGACCACTGCCTCGCGCGGTGCGATCATCGCTGCCAAGGCCGTGGCGTAGGGGGCGACGACCCGGTCGTTTTCCAGCCCTCGCTTGAGCCCTAATCCCGGAACGCCGAAGGACTGGTAGCGATAATCGCCGTCCAGGGACTTGCCGATGAATGCGGATTCGGAAACTCCCCAGGGAATGCCGAGTTGATGGCCATACTCGATCTGGCGGGCCACGGCTGTCCGGCAAGCTTCCGAGAGCAACGTGTTGGGCAAGCTGCGCAGCAGTAAGCGAGGCATCAGGTACTCGAACATCGTCCCGCCCCACGAGATCAGGCCAGTCCGTCCCGCGGCGTGGATGTAGGGCCGGCCAAGCTGGAACCAGTGGCGGCGAGGAGCGTCTCCGCGGGCGACGTTCAGGTAGCTCGTCAGGCAGGACTCCGAGGCCAGCAGGTCATAGCAGGCCCCGTCGAGATGCCCATGGCTGAGGTTGGCCCCGATCGCGTAAAGATGCCGTTCCGGCTTGTAGAGCGGACGAAAGTCCATCGCGTCGCCGAGGGCCTCGGCTCGTTTGGCCAGGTTGAACAGCCGATCGCGCAGACCGGAAGCTGCACTCGCCTGCAATGCCGCCGCCAGGTCCATCACGCGATCAGCCTCGCCGCTACTTGTCTCCCGGTCGGAGAGTTTGACCAGCGCCGCTCGAACTCGATCGGCCAGGTCGTCGAGACTTCTCGGGCTGGTCAGGATTCCGCCAACGGAGTTCCAGCATCCCTTGGGGTTTTCGGGCGGGGCCGCTTGATCGTTCTTATTCTGCGGCTCGCCGAAGAGCGGCAGCCAGGGGGCCAGCGCGGCGAGCTCGTCGCGCCGCTCTCGGATCTGAGCCACGAGCGCCTGCGCCCAGCCTCGAGATTCATCGACGTCCTCGCCCTGGCCGCCGGCTGCCTCGCTGATCCGAGCGAGCAGCTCGCCGGCCTCACGTTCCAGACACACCAGCCAGTCATTCCAGGCGAGCAGGTCGCCGGGCTCGTCTTGGAGGATCTGCTCGAGTCGTGCGGCGCCTCTGCGCCACGACTCGTCGATCAGCCTGAAGGTGTCGGTCAGGCCGGCAACCACCGCGAGACCAAGCACCGGCTCGCGGGTCTTTTCGATCAAGCCTTGCTTGAGCGCCAGCAGGCAACCCAGGAGATTGCCACTGTCGACCGTCGAGATGTAGGCGGGAGGAAGCGGCCGGAGTGTACGCGTCTCGTACCAGTTGTAAAATTGTCCCCAGTGCTTTTCCATCTGCTCCAGCGCGTCGATCGTCTTCTCCAGCCGCTCTGCCAGTCCGCCGAGGCTGAGATAACCCAGATCGTGTGCGGCCATTGTCGAGAGGAGCAGCATGCCCTGGTTGGTCGGCGAGGTGCGATGAGCGATGCGGCTCTCGGGAATCTCCTGAAAATTGTCCGGCGGCAGCCAGTGATCCTCGTCACCGACAAAAGTCTCGAAAAAATGCCAGGTCTTGCGCGTGATCCGGCGGAGCGTTCGTCGCTCGTCCTCACTGAGCGTCAAATCGCGGACCTGCTTGGGACGGCTGACCCAGAACGCCACGACCGGCGAGAGCAACCAACCGGCCAGAAAAGGGCTCGCGGCCCAAAGCGCCGATGGCCGCAAGAGCGCCACCACCGTGGCGCTTGTCGCGGCCAGGGCGAGCGTTCCCCACATGCCGGCCAGGAAATCGCGCAGCCCTGTCCCCAGCCGTTGCTCGGCGGATGCGGCTGTTTCCCACTCCAGCAGCCGGCGACGGGTGAGAAGCAGTCGTGCCAGGGTGCGGACCACCGCATCGCACATCAGCCGGGCCTGATCGGCCAGGAACACGACGGCCAGGAGAGTCTGTCCCGCCATTTGCGGGACACTATTGCGCCAGGAACGGATACCCGCCAGGGAACGGGTGTGGGCGCAGCCCAGCACGGTACCGATCAACCATTTCCAGAGCGGGAGGCCCAACACGCCGAGGGCGATCGTTGTCCAGAGCCAGGGAGAGCCCGGCAGGACAGCCCAGCCCAGAACCAGCATCACGACCAGCGCCGGGGGTATCAGGCTGCGACGGAGATTGTCGAACAGCTTCCATCGCTCCAGGGCCGGTAGAGGGTTGGGTCGCGTTCCCTGAGGTGCGGGCACACGCCGGCCAAGCCAGGGGATCAACTGCCAGTCGCCGCGGACCCAGCGATGCTCCCGGCGCGCATAGGTGTGGTAGCGGGCAGGGAAGTCATCAAACAGCTCGGTATCGCTGAGCAGCCCACACCGCGCATAGTTGCCCTCGATCAGATCGTGGCTGAGAATATGATTCTCGGGAAACGTTTCACCGGTGGCCGCCTCGAAGGCATCCACGTCGTAGATACCCTTGCCGGTGAAGCTGCCCAGGCCGAACAAGTCCATATAGCAGTCGGAAGCGGCCGACGAATAGGGATCGATACCCCCCGACGCCGCCAGCAAGGCGGCGAAGTGCGAGTGCGTGGCTGCCGTCAGGTGGAAGCTGACTCTGGGCTGGAGCACGCCGTACCCCTCGACCACCCGGCCGCTGCCGGCATCGAACCGGGGCTGGTTGAGCGGATGGGCCATCGTGCCCACGAGCCGACGAACCGTGTCGCGCGGCATCTGGGTATCGGCATCGAGCGTGATTACGCACCGGGTGCGGGTTCCCGCCGCGGGATCGGAACTGGACACCATGTACGTGGTTCCATGGTCCCCCCGGAGCAGCCGGTTGAACTCCGAAAGCTTGCCGCGTTTGCGCTCCCAGCCCATCCAGCAGCTCTCTGCCGGGTTCCATAACCGACGGCGGTGGAAGAGGTAGAAGAGCTCCGGGCCGCCGGCCGCATAGCGCTGGTTGAGCGCGCGTACCCGCTCCAGGGCGTCGTCGAGCAGAGCCCGGTCTTCGGGCATCTCTTCCTGTGGGGCATCAGCGAAGTCCGTCAGCAGGGCATAGCGGACATTCGTCCCCGGATTGGCCAGGTAATGGGTTTCCAGACGCTCGCAGAGAACCTCGGCGCTGCGTGGCCGTACCAGCATCGAGGGCATCACGACGAACGTGGCGAACTCTTCGGGGATGCCCTCTTTGAGTTCGAGCTTGGGCAAGACCCGCGGCGGCAACAGCAGGGTCAGGAGATGGTTGACTAGCCCGACGGCAAGCTCGCTTCCAGGTAGAAGCACGATCAGGACGATGAGCGCCGGCCAGAACCATCTCACCGGAGAACTAGCGCCGGTCGCCCCGAGCAGCAGGATCAGCAGCAATCCTCCAAGCAAGAGCCCGATCGATCCCCAGTAGACAGTTCGGGGATGTGCGAGGACCCAGTCGAGAAACCACTCACGCCCATCCGGCCGGTATCCAAACGCGATTCTGAGCGCGGCTTCTCCGCGATCGACAAGATAGTAGCCTACATGACCTTTCGGGGCTCCCTGGCTCGAGCCGGTCCGGGCAAGCTCGATGGCCCGACGCGCCACGGTCAGTTCGTCGGCCTTGGATTCCCTGGCGATACTCTCGACCACTTTCCGGTACCGGTCGCTGGTGGCGAAATCCTGATGAGGATAGACCCCGGCTGGGTCTTCGCGGAGGATCTTCTCGACCAAACTGCTGCGCTCGAAGAACGAATTCCAGTCCACGGCTGATAGCAAGCGAAGGCTGAGTACGCAGTTGCCAACGGTGATCTGGTTGACCGCCTGGCGGTGGTGCTCGCGGCTGAGGATCTCGTCAGATTCCTGTCCCAGCGCAGTCAGCGCGGCTTCGAGCCGGCGCTGCACGGGGGCGGCCGCCGGTCCCTGATCGCGCAGCAATTGCACCAGACGAACGACGAAGGGACCGCTTGGCTCTTTCAAGGGTGCAAGCTGAGCTTCTGGAAGCTTTCCCGACCCATCAATCCCGGCACTTTCGGCAGCGGCCATGGCCCGTTCGAACCAGCGCTCGGCCCGCTGCCGTTCCTCCCAGCGACGGAGCATTTGTTCAGCAAGACGGCGCAAGTTCTCGAGCAAGACTAGGCGGAACATGGTGGGCAACGCCCAGAGTTCGCCGATTGTCAGGGGGACAACCTCCTGGAAAGCCTTGACGAAGCGGGTGATTTTCGGCTCGTCAAGCTCGCTATCCGTGTGCGCGATGAGCGTCAAGGCCAGGGCGTAGACGCGCGGAAACCCCGAGAGCGGAGGGACCCCGAGCTTGGGCAACACCTCGTCGTAGCCCTGCGGAAGGTCCTGGCAAACCTCACGCAATACATCGTCCACGATGTGAAAGTTGTCGGCCAGCCAGTCGGCATCGATGCCCTGGACCTCCTGGCGATCGTGCCCGAGGATTTCACGGCGAGCCTTGATCAGGGCTCGCTGGTTTTCGACGAACCGCTTCAGCAAGGGGCTATTCACCCACTGCCGTTGCCCCAGGACGCATGCCGCGGCCAGCCGGCGAGCCTGGCTCTCCAGCCGTTCCATCCCGAGCAACTCCGCTCGTATCGGACCCTGTCGCTGGGGATCGAGCAGGGGAAGAATCTCCGAATCCGTGACCTTCGCCGTGGGAGAGGGAAGCTCGAGAAAAGAGGAACTCATGCCGTTGCCGTTCTCCTCGAGCTCGCATCCCTGATTCGCATGTTGCCCTCTGAATCTGAAAAGGAGCTGTCTTCGGGGACCTCACATCTTAAGATATTTCGGGCCGCAGTGAAAACTGGTCATTTGCCGACCACCGAGTGCATCGATGCGGGGCCGCGGGAGCGACGCTCGAGGAGCTTCGCCGGACCGACGGAATGCTCGGTTATTCTCCCAACCTTCACCACAGGAGTCACCGGCCAGGGATTGAATGACTACGATGCGCTCTTCGGCATCCTGGCCGAGCACCACTACCAGGGCTGGGTGAGCATCGAGGACGCGATGAACGGGATGGAAGAGATGGCCGAGTCGCTGACGTTCCTCCGGCGGATGAGCGCAACCCATTTTCCGAGGTGAGGCGATGAATCGCGTTCGAACGGCCCTGATTGGTTGCGGCAAGGTCGGCCAGATCCAGGCCGAGGCATTGAGTGCTTTACCCGAGTCGGATTTCGTCGCGGTCTGTGACAGCGATCCAGCGCGAGCCCAGGCTTTCGCCACTCGGTATCGCGGTCGTCCTTACGCTGACGTTCCGACCATGATCAAGGAGTGCGAAGTCGCGTCGGTTTTCATTTGCACTCCGCATCCCCTTCACGCCCGGCCGGCGATCGAGGCGGCCAGGGCAGGGGTCCACGTCCTGGTTGAAAAGCCACTCGCGGCGAGCCTCGAGGACTGCGACGCGATGATTGCCGCGGCGCGACAGAACGGGGTCAAGCTTGGAGTCATCAGCCAGCGGCGATGGTATGAGCCTGTACGGAGGATGAAGCAAGCCATCGATTCCGGCAAGATCGGCCGGCCCGTGTTGGGCGGTTTCACGATGTATAGCTGGCGCGACCAGGCGTACTACCAGTCCGATCCCTGGCGCGGCAAATGGGACACGGAAGGGGGCGGCGTACTGATCAACCAGTCGCCCCACATGCTCGATCTGCTCATCTGGCTCATGGACGACCAGGTCACCGAGGTCTGCGGCTACTGGGCCAACCTGAATCATCCCTACGTCGAGGTCGAAGATTCCGCCGTGGCCATCCTGCGGTTCGCGCGAGGAGGGCTCGGCTCGATCGTCACGAGCCTGTCGCAGAAGCCGGGAATTCACACCAAGGTCCATATCCACGGATCCACGGGAAGCTCGGTCGGCGTCGAGATCGACCGCGGCGCGACATTCATCGCGGGTATGAGCGCGATCGCCGAGCCGCCACTCAATGATCTCTGGACCATCCCCGGCGAAGAGCAACTGCTGGAGCGGTTCCAAACCGAGGATCGGGCCCGGTTCGCTCTGGCCGACCCGATCAACCACTACCACGCGCTGCAGATTCAAGACTTCCTCCAGGCGATCCTCCAGGATCGCTCGCCCGAGGTGACCGGTGAGGATGGGCAAAGAGTCGTCGCGCTGGTCCAGGCAATCTATCGATCGAACCAGGAAAAAAGGCCGGTCCGGCTGGCGGCCGAGGGCTGAGGGCCAATCCGTCTAGAAGCCGCGGCCCTGTCTGGCTTTTTCGCGCTGGTGCCGCGCGGCAGGACTCCACATCACCATGCATCACTGTGCAACCAGGTGGTTACCCATTTGTACCAGGTTGCCTGTGTCCCCCATTTGACCTTTTCGCGAGTTCGAAATGTGTCCAGTCGATGGTGTTGTAAATTGAAGCGGCACAAAGCACAAGTGGCTTTTCTTGCCGCCGCGGAGGCACAACGTGCTTGTTCGAGTCTGTCTTACGACTTACGATATGCAAAGAATCCTTGAAGAATTGGGCCATGAATTAATGAAGAGGCGATTGGACTTTGGGAACGACTTTAGCATGTTGTTTCCAGTGCTGAGTCCGGCTGGGCCGGTCTCTGCTTCGGCTCGAATGCCGACAACGGCGCGGCGAACCTGATTCTCGCAACGCCAAAGATCGTGCGAGGCTGCAGACGGTGGATGGCGATGCCAGGTGGACGAGTTCGAAAACCATTCGATCAATGAATCAGTAAACAGAGGTCGAAGTGATCACTCAGCGTTCTCGTGAGCAGCAACTCAAGGTGGGGAAGTTTGACCTTGGCATGTCGGCGCGGTGGCTCGAATCTCGGGTTCGGCACACGGCGCGGCGAGGGGCTCTGAGCCCCCGCGAATCGGCGCTGGCTGAGCGGTTCAAGCTGTTGAAGCGGGAGGCGGGATCGCATTCTCCAAGTGCTCCCACGCTGGCCAGGATGATTCCCGAGCTTCGACTTCGCGTGGATGCCTGCTTTCTTTCCAATCCTTACGCCACCGACCTGTTCCTTGATTACTTGCATCGCGAGGTGATTCGCACGGGCAAGCTGCGCAGGCTGCTGGAGTTCTATCCCTCGCAGAACCGCGTGATCGCCGACAAGCTCAGCGGCGCTATAGGGGTTCCCGCCGAGTACCTCTTCGTCGGCAACGGGGCTGTGGAGATCATTCAGGCCATTCTGCACCGTTTCACTGGCGCCAAGATCCTGGTGAACTTACCGACGTTTTCCGCTTATCATGAATTTGTGCGGTCGGACACCCAGGTCCTTTACAACGTGCTGCCCAGGGAGAACGACTTCCGGTTCGACCCGAAACCCTACCTCGAGCGCGTCCGCCGGGAAAAACCCGACACCGTCGTCCTGATCAACCCCAACAACCCGGATGGCGGGTATATCCCGTACGCCACGCTAGTTCACCTGCTGGAAGAGCTCCGCCACGTTCCGAACGTGATCTTGGACGAGAGCTTCATCCACTTCGCCTGCGAGGGAGACGACTACGCCTATCGCAGCCTGAGCGGCGAAGTCGACCGGTTCCCGAACCTGATGCTCGTCAAGAGCATGTCCAAGGACTTCGGAGTTGCGGGGATCCGGGCCGGGTATGCCGTGATGGCGCCCCAACGGGTGCAATCGCTTCTGAACAACGGGTATCTCTGGAATTCCTCGGGGCTCGCCGAGTACTTCTTCGATCTCTATTCGCGGCCTGACTTCCTGATCGAGTACGAGAGAAAGCGCGTCCATTACATCCGGCATTCGCGCCGCTTCTTCAAGGCTCTTTCTCTGATGCCGGGACTGCACGCCTACCCAACCTGCGCCAACTTCGTGCTGATCGAGCTGCGCAACGAAATGACGGCCGAGGACTTGGTCTGTCGTCTGCTCGTCCGCCGGGGAATCTATACCCGGACTTGCGACGACAAGAAAGGGCTCGAACCGGGCAAGTTCATTCGCGTGGCCTCGCGCTGCCGGTCCGAAAACCGGTTCGTCCTGCGCGCCTTCCGCGACATCATGCGGTGAGAACGGCCAGAGCGCAGGCGGTCTTGCTCATCGTGATGAGTCGATCGCTCGGGTGCTTGTGCATGAGATGTCTGCAAAGCCCCTGGTCCGGAAGTTTCCCCGAGCGGTCTTCAATCGGACCAGGGTCTGTCGGATCGTCTTGTTGCCGGTGTTTCACGGCAAACGCAGCCCGGTCATCGGAGGTCTCGAGCCTGGCTCGCGGCTCTCGTTTCTTCGTTTCCCGGTTCGTCGTCTCAGACCGCCAGAACACCGGTACGGATCAGGTACGCGAGCCGCTGCCGCTGTTCAGGGCTCAAGAGCGCGTGGATTTGTTTCAGGGCATTGATCAGCGTGTCGCGAACTTTCGCGGCGCTCTGTACGCGTCGTTCGCCGGCACTGCTGGCCTTGGAGGAATCGAACGCCTCGCCGGCAACGGCATCGGAGAACTCCGCCAGGGCGCGGCGGTCGTCCACCTCGGCCTGTGCCCGTTCCGTCTTGAGCTCGTCCAGGATTCGGGCCAGTTCGGTGATCTGTTTCTCGTTCAGATCGAGCTTGTAGGCGAGGAATCGGAGCGGCCGTCTGACGCCAAACCCTGACCGAGCCTCGAATCGATCTCCCTCTTCGTGATGATGGCCGGGGCGAGGCATAAAGCATCCTCCGCGCTCACCACGCTCGTGGTGTTCTTCTCGATCGGGTTCGTGAATGGATTGAAAAGACTTGTGGCGCTGTCGCTCGTGCCATGAGGCGTGACACATAATTCTCTCCTTCTCGCCGAGGCGTAACGCTCCCGGCGGGGACACATCGCGTGGGCACCATGCCACACGCTCAGGAGAATATTACGCCTCGCTAATGGCTTGGTCAAGCTCGCGAGAGCCGCTGGTCCCTCTCGAGTCCTGTGCTGGTAGCCCATGATTCCGATGACGAGATGCGCAGAGAGTGAAACGCGTCGCATGATCATTACCGTTGGCTCCGGATCGCTGGGTGATTCCTGTTCGTTCGAGAATGCCCTTCCGGAGAAACTTCGCGGAGAGACGGAACCGTTTCATGGCCTCTTGCTGCCGTTGCGCGTTCGCAGGAGGGCTCGGCTTCATTGCGCTGAAGGTTTCAGGGCCTCGATATGCTTGCGCAACTCTTTGGCCAGGTTTTCCAGATTTTCGGCTTGCTTCTCCAGATCGGTCAGCGATTTGGACGGATCGGCGACCGGAACGGCCGGGGACTTGGCGCCGGCTCCCTTGAGCTCGTTGATCGCGCTCTCCAGGACCTGGCGCGAGGGGAGTGCTCCGAAGCCGACGAAGCCTGTCGATCCGCCACCCTCCTTGCTCAACCGGGCCTCGAGCGCAGGCAGAGCCTTCTTCACCTTGAGCGATCCCGAAAGCCTCCAGGCCCGGAATCGCACCGAGCGATCGGGATCATCGATCATCGGGATGATCAGGTCCTGAAGCGCTGGATCGTCCTTGGCGAGCCGGTCAAAGGCGTTCATGGCCGCCGAACGCAGCGCCTGGGGCTGACCATAAGACGCATAGAGCGCGGTGAGCTCGCGCGCCTTGGGGCCGGGTTGCTCGAGGTGTAGCTCAAGGGCCGTGGCAGCCAGCCGGTGCTTGCCGGTCGGGGTCTTCAATGCCGTGCTGAGCAGCTCGTCAGCACCTTTGACCTTCCAGCTCACCAATGTTCGCAAGGCGGTCGTGCATGCTCCGTAAGCTTCCCTGGGATTGGACCAGGCGGCGCGGAGGATGGCCTCGGACCGGGCGTCGTGCTTGAGCGCGGCCAGTCCGCGAATGGCAGCCACGCGTACACGCGCCTCAGAATCCCTCGCGGCCTTTTGCAGGGCATGACGAAACGCTTCGTCGACGCTCTCCGTGGCGGGGCGGGCTGGACCCGCAAAAGTGGCTCTCCGGCGTCGGCCGGCGCTCTCACCACCACCGCTGATCAAGGTCACCATCTCGGTTCGCGCCGAGACGCTTTTCTCATGCTTCCAGGCTGTCGCGAGGGCGTTCTTGACCTGAGGATCAGTTCCGGACTGCTCGAGCGGCATTGACACGACAGATCACGCATGAGGCATGCTGAAGCTGGAACAGATTCTCCTCGGCCGTCTTCTCGAAGTCGAGCTCCTTGACCATCCAGCAATTCGGGTCGATCTGCACCATCCTTGGCTTGATCTCCGCGGGGATCACGAACTCCTGGTTCGTGCCGTCAATGACGATCGGCACGACCCGGCTCCTGCCCACGGCCTCGGTGAGCTCCAGCGTCGTGGGTAGGCGGAACAGCGGGGTCTGCTCGTTGGTCTTCTGAGTCTGCTCGACCTTGACGCGGACGGTCTTGTCGGCGTCTTCGTAGTGCCAGCGGACCTTGAGCTCGGGGTGTCCCGCCTTGTAGAGCCACTGGTCGAAGAACCATTTCAAATCCTTGCCCGTGGCCTCCTCCATGGCCTTGCGGAAGTCATCAGTCTCGACGACCTGGAACTTGTGCTTGGCGACGTAAATGCGAATGCCCTTCCACCAGCCTTCCTCACCCAGCAGGCCCCGCAGCATATGGAGGACACATCCTCCCTTTGCGTAGGTTATCGAGTCAAACATATCCATCGGAGTTTGTACCGTGTCTCGACGATCGGGCAGCGGTACATCCGGTCGTTGCCCAGGTAACTCTTGAGCTCTCCGTCCATACGGTGCCGGAACTCGTCCACACCTTTGTCGTGTTCGGCGAACAGGGGGTCGAAGTAGGAGGCGAACCCCTCGTTGAGCCAGATGTGCGACCAGTCCTTGCAGGTCATCAGAGCGCCGAACCACTGGTGGGCCAGCTCGTGGGCGACCAGTTCATCCTCGTCGCTCTCCAGGGCCTCGATCTCGTCGAGAAGCGCCGCGTCCGTCATGGACGTGGCCGAGGTGTTTTCCATGCCCCCGCCGAACTCGGGAAGACAGATCTGGGCGTACTTGCAATACGGATATGTCTGACCGGTCTTGTCGTTGAAGAAGCGGATCATCGCGGGGGTCTTACCCATGAACCTGCGAGCCGTGGCTTCATCGACGTCCTTGGTCACGTAGTAATCAACGGGCAGGTTGCCCACGCGATCGTGAAACGAGACGAATTCCGAGGCCGTCAGTGTGATCAGGTAAGTCGAGAGGGGCTGGTCCATCTTCCAGTGGAAGGTCCGCGTGCCGTCGCAATTCTCCTTGGTATCCACGAGGGCACCGTTGGAAACCACGCTGAGCGGATGAGCGACGGTGATGATCATCTCGGTGGTGACACGGTTGTTAGGATAGTCGTAGCAGGGAAGCCAGTGGTGGTTGTCTTCGGCCTCGCCCTGTGTCCAGATTGCCAGCGGCTTCTCGGGGTTGGCCGGGTCCGGGGCCACGAAGTGGAGGCCCGATTCGGGAGAGCCACTGTAAGTGATGGCCAGGTCGACCGTGTCGTTGGGTCTGTAAGGCTTGTCGAAGGTGATCGAGAGCTTCTCTCCCTTGGTCGCGAACTTGCAGGCCGCCGCATGCGGGCCGACCGCGACCCGAGAGACCTTGAGCTTGGGCCCGCAATCGAGGTCGAGTGAGGTCAGATACGGATGGAGTGGACTCAGCGTGTGCGTGACCATGCCGCGAACTTCCTGTTTCTGGCCATCAAGAACGAGCTCGGCCTTGATATGCTTGATATCCGCCTCTCGGATCTGTTCGGTCTGCCGGGGAGTGTCGGGGCTGGCGAAAGGCCGTCGGGCCGGCGGGGATACAGGGCCGGCGGGCGGGGTTTGCGCGATTGCGGTGAGGGCGGCCAACCCCATGAGCAGGACGACGGCAAGAGGCTGGTTAATACTACTTTGTCAACTGAACCTTTGTTGAACTTTGGCCGTAGAACGGGTATGAAGACTACCCGAATCCCGCACGCTCCCAGCACCCCGCTGGCCGAACTGGCCGAGTTCCTCGCCCCCTTCCGCGTCCACTTCAAGCGGAGCGAGGG
>JAFAHT010000455.1 GCA_019237095.1 Planctomycetaceae bacterium | reverse complement strand
GAAGCGCGGGCCCGGCAAGGGCATGACAGTGGTCTGGCCCGCGGGAACGGCAGCCAGGGGCAGCGACGACATGGTTGCCCTTATCCAGAAGGAACCCGGCTCGATCGGTTACCTGGACTACGGCCACGCGGAGAAGAACAAACTCCCCATGGCTTGGCTCCAGAACAAGTCGGGGGAATATGTGCAGCCCAGCCTGGAAAGCGGTCAGGCGACTTTGAACTCGGCCCCCCTACCGGAGAACCTGCGTGGCTGGGTCCCCGACCCCGAGGGTAAAGACTCCTATCCCATCGTCACGTACACCTGGCTGCTCGTCCACAAACACGATGGGAACTCTCGAACCACCGCCGCCCTGAAGGACGTTTTGAAATACTGTTTGACCGATGGCCAGAATGACTGTGTGGCGCTCGGCTACATTCCCCTGCCGGAAAAGGTGCGGCAAGCCGAGCTTCACGCCGTGGATGCAAGCGCTCCGTGAGAGCATCTTCCACGCTCAGGATCCAGCGCGATCAACTTGCGCACCGGTAACCTGCACCGGAACGTCATTTACTTACTGGTTCGCTCGCTGACGCCGCCCGAGTCATTGGTATTGGTCGTGGGGCTGTTCCGGCTCTTTTTCTCACCGCCGCGGTGCGCCCCCAATTGGATATGCCGAAGGAGCCTCTTATGCTACCGATCCACACGATCCTCCATCCGACCGACTTCTCCACACGCTCGAAAAGCGCCTTCGATCTGGCGTGCGCGCTCGCGCGAGACTATGACGCGCGACTGGTCGTGGTCCATGTCAAGCCGCCACGGATGATGGGTGGCGAGGTCCATGCCCTGATCACTACCCCCGAAGAGGTGGATCGCGAGTTACGGGGGGAACTGGACAAGTTGCAGCCGCCTGATGCTTCCATCAAGATCGAGCGGGTCCTCAAGGAGGGAGATGCGGGGACAGAAATCCTGCGCACGGCCAAGGAAATTTCGAGCGACATTATCGTGATGGGAACTCACGGACGAACGGGGCTTAGCCGGCTCTTGATGGGCAGCGTGGCCGAGGCGGTTTCACGGAAGGCACACTGCCCCGTCCTCACGGTGAAGCACCCCTTCCCGGAAACCAGCAGCGGAGAGCCTGCCGCCTGAGCCATTCTGCAGAGGAGGCGAATGGTAAGACGCGAGTCGGTTCTTGCAAGCAGTGCGATCGAAGATCAAATATCTGGCTACCGAAAGAAGTAATCATGACGAACAACCGACTACTGAGGGTTAGCCTGGTTGTTGCTTGCTTGGGACTAGCGACCCTGAGCCGGGCGCAGACAGAGCCCCGCACTTCACTCTCCACGCCGCCTATCCCTTCCAACTCACCGCCGGAGGTGTCGGCTTCACCTTCCCTGGTGGATCCGAATAAGCCCCTGGAAACTTCCGCCGGGCTGCACCAGTTCGGCGTTACCTCGAACGGGCCCAAGGTGGTCCGCGAGATCACGACGAATGGCTTCGTGCAAACCTCGCCGAACTTCTTGCACACGGAACCCAGGGGCGCGTATCTACCCGGTCACGGCGACGGTTCCTGGAACTACACCAGCACCAACACCAACCCGACCGCCGGCCCCGTCGGTCCGGCGGGCTGGTCGTCCATCACAACCGCAGCCGGTTACTCCATCAATTCGCCCTTCAATATCACCACCCCGGCCATCAACCTCTCCAGCATGCTCAGCGTCAACTACACCCCGGCCGTGCCGGAGCAGATCGTCAACAATGGCCACCAGATCCGGGTGCATTTCAACTTCAGCACCTCGGACACCGTCACCCTCGGCGGCCGGGTGTACACGCTTTCGCAGTTCCACTTTCACGACCCGGCTGAGAACACGCTTCACGGCTACGTGTACCCGATGGAGGTGCATTTCGTGAACGTCAGCGCGACGGGCGCGGAGACGGTGCTGGCCGTGTTCCTGAAGCTCGGAGCCCATAACGACGCGCTCGACCCGGTCTTGAACGCCGCGTCCGCAAAACTTACCGCGGCCAACAGCCAGACGACCATCAAATCTCCAATTGACTTCTCGGGCCTGCTTCCCTCGAACAAGCAAGGATGGTACCTCCACGGGTCGCTCACCACTCCGCCGCTCTCCCTGCCGGTCAATTGGTTTGTGTTCCAGACGCCCATCACGCTCGACGCCAAGCAACTCGCGGAATACGAACGGGTGGCTAGCAGCGCAGGCTTCCTCCCCAACGCGCGGCCGACCAAGCCCCTCAAACCGAGCCAGCCGGAGGTCGAGCTGGTTTTGACGTACGGTTCAGAGAAGCAGAAGTGGATTGACGAGGTCACACGCCAGTTCAACGCCTCGGGCCGCACCTTGCCCAGCGGTGAGCGGATCAAGGTCGTCGCCGTGCCGGTGGGTTCCGGCGAGATGATCGATGAAGTGCTCACGCAGCGGCGGAAGGCTCACCTGGTCAGCCCCGCCGCCTCGGCGTTCATCCTCCTCGGCAACGCCGAGTCCCGCGAAAACGGCCAGGGCGACCTGATCGGACCGACCACCGACCTGGTCAGCTCTCCCGTGGTGGTGGCAATGTGGCGCGAGATGGCCGAGGCCATCGGCTGGCCCGGCAAGAGCCTGCAGTGGCGCGATATCTTCGAGTGCGCGCGCGACGCGTCCCAGTGGCGCAGGGTGAGCAAGCCGGAATGGGGCAGCTTCAAGTTTGGCCATACTGACCCCGATCTCTCCAACAGCGGTCTCGATGCACTGTTCGCGGAAACCTATGCAGCCCTGGGCAAGTTCGACGGCGTCACACAGCAAGACATCAGCAACCAACTCAACAAGGTGAGCAGCTATCTGCATGAGGTGGAACACTCGATTGTTCATTATGGAACATCATCAGGGTTTCTCGCTGATCGCATGTTTACGCAGGGGCCGGGCTATTTATCAGCCGCGATTATGTACGAGAACCTTGTGATCCAGGCGAACGAGGCGGCCCGGCAGCGGAACCCGGCCGTGGAGTTGCCCCGGATCGTGGCGATCTATCCGGCGGAGGGGACCTTCCCGAGCGCGCACCCGATCGGCGTGGTCCAACGGCCCTGGGTCACCGAGAAGCACCGCCAGGCCAGTCGACTCTACATCGATTTCTTGCTCCAACGCCCGCAGCAAGAACTTGCTCTCCGCTTCGGCTTCCGCCCGTCCAACGATCAGCAGGGAATCGACCTGAAACCCATGCTCAGGCCGGAATTCGGGGTCTCGCCGGCGCAGCCGCGAAAGTTTCTTCGTCCTCCACCGGCCCCAGCCATCCGCCTGATCCAGGATGTCTGGAGGCGGAACAAGCGAAACGCCGACATCGTTCTGGCCGTGGACACGTCGGCGAGCATGGAAGGAGAGAAAATCCGTGGGGCGGAAGCGGCCGCCAAGGCGTTCATCGACCTTCTCGGACCGCGCGATTCGCTTTCGGCCCTGATCTTCGGCGCCAAAGTCAAATGGATGTCGCGCGATATCCGCATGGACCCTCAGGGTAAAGAGCAGGCCAAGCGATCGATCGACCATCTCATTGCTAACGGGGACAGTGCTCTCTTCCAGGCGATCGACGCAGCCTATCAGTTTCTCCTGGCGAGAGACCCGAGCCGCACCCGGGCCTTGATCGTTTTGAGTGACGGCAAGGACATCAAGTCGAGCCCACCGCTCGAGAAACTTTTCGATAAACTTGATCGGGCGAACCGATCAGGCGGCTCGATCCTCGTCTTCACAATCCTGTACGGCAGCGATGCCGACCCGGAGGCACTGCGCGAACTCGCCAAGCGGACGAACGGAAAATACTACAAGGGATCGCCAAGCTTCCCAGGGATAGAGAGAAGGGAAAACATCGACAGCATTCACAAGGTCTTCACCGATCTGGCTACATTCTTTTGAGCCGCCACGCCAGAGATCGACGCGCCTGCATCATGCCGTGATTGTTGATCTCCACACCAGGTCCACGACATTTTCCCCACATCCCGGCAGGTTTATGCCCGGTTTGGAGAACGTTCTCCATGCCATTAGGAACACAAATTAAACCTTAAACTCATCTTCGACAATTGTAGCTCTGATTTCGACTTCGGAGGGTTCGGTATGGTGTCCGCGGAATCCGAACATCCGAAGGAAGCAATTGCTCGAGCTAGAGTTGTGCCAAACGAGGAATCCGGCTTTCGTCGGCTCACCGGCCTCTGCAGACGGCAGGCAGGCCAGACCACCGGGGAGGAGAGACCAAAAACAGGAAGCCCAGGCCGGTAATCCGGAGCAAAGGCGGTGGCAGATGCCGGTTCATTGGATCCTCACTGAACAGCGGCGGCTAAATGTCTTCTTCACGACATCGTGGATTGGGCTGAGGGAAATGATCTCGAGATCCTTCCCATCGTAGTCGACGTGGAGATTGGCTCCCTCCGGGATCGAGTCGACGAGTTGCTCATAGAACGGCCAGTCCACGCCGCGGATGACGACCCGATGGTCGGGCTCGGATGTCCACGCGTAGAGCTCGTCCAAGCTGGGGATGGCACGAGGGGGGACG
>JAFAHT010000413.1 GCA_019237095.1 Planctomycetaceae bacterium | reverse complement strand
GGCTTGAGGGGGGACAGAACCGCCACCAACCCGCGCAGAGAGTGGCGGTTCGGGCCGACATTCCTGGGGGTGATGCGGTGGCGGACAAGAGACGCTCCGGACTGCGCGATGCGTTGTCGGTTGGAAACAAACGACACAAAGGTGCCGTAGGGTTTTGTGCAACTCCCTATCCGGCAAGGCATTATGCCAGTTTATAAGCTCCAGATTTTAGCCCTAGTCGAAGGTCGGATTTTTGAGCAAGGTCCGACAGTGCTACGGCTTTGGCTGTAGTACTCCCTCGAAAAGCCGTCGCCCCAGTGCCTCGATTATGCTAAGGAGTCGTCAGGAAATAACTTGAACGTTCAGCCTCTCGGGAGTATCGTGTAATTCCACTCGCCATGAAATCGGTTTTTCTTCATTCGCACCCCCCCGAGTTCCTCGTCTGTCACCTTCATCCCGGTTGGATACTCGTTCTCGTCGAGTTCCGAATGGATCTCCAACCCTGTGCTCGTCCGGGTGTTACCGATCAAGTTCACTACTACAGCCCGGCTGGTCAACGGCCGACCGCGCCAATTCTGCGTGATGTGGCAGAACATCCGGTGCTCGATCTTATTCCATTTGCTCGTCCCCGGCGGGAAATGACACACCCCGATCTGTAACCCCGTCTCATCGGCCAAGTGCTGCAAGCACACCTTCCACAACCGGTTCCTCGTCCCGTTGCTCCCCCCACCGTCGGCCGTGATCAGCAATTCCTTCGCCGCCCGATACGTCGGCCGTCCCATCTCCTTCCACCAGCGGCGAATCGTCTCAGTTGCGAACTCCGCCGTGTCGTGATCGATGCCAACACTAACCCACCCCTTGTTCCGTGTCTGATCATAGAGCCCGTACGGGACCACCTTGCCCAGGCGCTTGTCCAAGAAGTCCTTGGCGCGGACCTCCTCCGGTTGTCCTTCCGGCTGCCACTCCTGCCCATTGTTCTTGAAATCCCCGATCTGTTCCTTCTTCTTCGTATCAACCGAGATCACCGGTTGCTTCCGCTTCTGGAACGAGAGCACCCGCGCGTTGATGAACTCGAACTGGGCATTGCGATCGGGGTGGGAGCCACCTTCCCGTGTCTTGCGATTGGACTGGAGGCTGTATCCCGAGGCCTGAAGTAACAACGCCACCGTCTGGTGGCTGACATTATGGCCCCGGCGTTGTAACTCGTCGGCGAGTTTGCGCGTGCTCTTACACGTCCAGCGTAACGGCGAGATGGGATCGCCCCGCGTGGCTGGGTCGACCAATCGCTCCAGATCCTCCGGCAAGCGGGGATCATTCACCTCGACCAGGTGTCGCCCGCCGCCCTCCCGCCGGCTCCGCCGGGGATCATTCACACGGCGGGGCGAGGCCGACGGATTTTGAAGTTCGCGCACGCCTGCCCAGATGGTCGTTCGCGACAAGCCGGTGGCCTGGGCGACTAGGGTCATACCGCCCCGCGGCAAAGCCAGGGCCTCACTGGCGGCCCACTGCCGGCGCATCCGCTCGGTCATGATCGGACGCAAGAGGTCGAATTTCTGCCGCACACTGACTACGATGGTTAAAGTATCCATAAGGACCCCATAAAGGATCCTACACAAAACAGGACAGTACGTTCAAGTTATTTCCTGACGACTCCTTACCTCTCGGAGCGCGTCGCCAAGGACAAGAGCGTCTCATTGAAACTGAAGACGCTCAAGAACGGCGAAGCCACCCGCGCAGCGGTCGTTGACGCCTTCCGCGGTCACCTGGGCCAGGCGAAAAAAGGTGACGTCGCGATCTTCTATTACAGCGGTCACGGCTCTCAGGAGCAGGCCCCCGAAGAGTTCTGGAAGCTCGAGCCAGACCACCTGGATGAAACCCTCGTGTGCTTCGATAGCCGGAGCCCAGGAAGCTGGGATCTGGCTGATAAAGAGATGGCCAAGCTGATCGGTGAGGTGGCCGCGAAGGGACCACATGTGGCCGTGATTCTCGACTGTTGCCACTCCGGCTCGGGCACGCGGGAGATCGACACGGTCGTCCGCCGTGCCCCGACCGACCTCCGCCGCCGGCCGATCGAGACGTTCCTGGTTACTCCCGCCGAGGCTGAGGCCTCATCCGCCAGCCGGAGTGCCAAGTCGACAGGCGCGAGCCGGTACGCCG
>JAFAHT010000222.1 GCA_019237095.1 Planctomycetaceae bacterium | reverse complement strand
GGCGGCCGTTCCCAATGGTGTCGAGGAGAAGACCAACGAGCACAAGCCAGCCCTTCGGTGGCTCGAAGGCTTGGCCCTCGAAGGGCGATTGGTGACTGGCGACGCCATGTTCTGCCAGCGCGACTTCTGCCCGCAGGTGATCGATGCGCGGGGCGACTATCTGGTATTTGTCAAAGACAACCAACCGACGCTGCTGAATGACCTCAAGATGGCCTTTGCCCCCTCGCAAGAAGGGGCTTTTTCCCCCTCGGCAGCAGCGAATTTGGGATCAGGCGATGGACACGGTGACGACCCTCGACAAGGGACACGGTCGCCGCGAACGTCGCACCTTGAAGGCAACCACAGCGTGGAACGAGTAGCTGGATTGGCCTGGTGTCGCTCCAGTCGGGCAGGTCGACAGCGAAGTGGTCAGAGACGGCAAGACCCCACAGGAAACCCGCTAGTTCATCACCAGTGTTTCGCGGGGGTGGCGGGCGGCGGTCAGTTGCTCAAATGGGCGCGGGGGCACTGGTCGATCGAGAATCGTTCTCATTACGTACGTGACGTCACCAGGGGTGAGGACGCCAGCCGGATTCGCAAGCGGAGCGGTCCCGAAGTGATGGCTGCTCTGCGCAAGGCGGCGATCGGCTTGATGCGGACCATGGGGGTGACCAACATCGCGGAGGCACTTCACCGTAACGCTTCTCAAGTCGGCGTTCTCTTCACCAGACTGGGTATCTTCAAACAGTAATTGACCCTGGCCGGCCTTTTTTTGACACGTTCTTCTCGTGGGCTGTATATTGAGGTGGGCACTTGCGAGCCCGTTTGTTTTGTCAGCGATCGTTCGGTGACCGAAATCGTTGCTGCGCCTCTCCCCTTCGGCGTGGAGTCGATTCATGATGTCGCGTTCCTCGTCGGTCATCCTGGTGGTGACTTCTCTGGCGGCTGGCCTGGTTCTCGGGTTCTCGCTGGGCCGGGGAGGTCCGGTGTCTGCTCAGGTAGGGGGCAGCCTGCGGGGTCAGGCTGGCTCCATGACACCCGAACATGCTGCTCGACGAGCAGCCGAGGTCAGCCGGCAGGACAGCCAGATTTATGATCAGCTCGCCAAAGAATACGAGCTGTTCGCGCATGTCGACCGGATGTTCGAGCTGGTCTCCAAGGCCGTCTCGCCGTCGGTCGTGCACATCGTGGCCCAGAAGACGGCCCGACACGAGGAGAGCCAGCGGATCAAGAAGTTCGAGGAGACCGGCTCGGGCGTGATCGTCCGCAACGACAGGAACCCCGGTCTTTACGTCCTGACGAACCACCACGTCGTGGAAGGCGGCAAGATCGCCAATATCCGGATCTTCCTGCATGACGGCCGCGCCTTGACACCCGAGCGGATTTGGAGCGACGCCGAGGCCGATATCGCCGTGCTCAAGCTCGACCGCGACGACCTGCCGGCGGCCCGGCTGGGCAACAGTGATACCGCGGTCGTGGGGAGCTGGGTCGTGGCCGTGGGCAGTCCGTTCGGCCTGATGCACTCGGTGAGCCAGGGAATCATCAGCGCCCGGAGCCGGCACATGGACGAGCTCGAGGACGTCAAAAACCAGGACTTTCTGCAGACCGACGCGGCGATCAATCCGGGCAATTCGGGCGGACCGCTGGTCAATTTGAAGGGCGAGGTGATCGGCATCAACAACTCGATCGCCTCCAACGGCGGGGGCAACGAGGGCGTCGGTTTCAGCATCCCGATCAACCTGGCCCGGTGGATCATGAACGAGCTGATCTCCAACGGCCACGTGACTCGGGGGTCGCTGGGGGTTGATCTCCAGCCCAAGTTCCGCCAGGAAGACGCGACGACTCTGGGGCTCGACCGGCCGCAGGGCGCCTGGATCGGCAAGGTGTATCCCGAGTCTCCCGCTGCGCGTGGCGGACTGCATGACGGCGACGTGATCCTCAAGTTTGGCGGCGTGGAGATTCACGACCTCAACCACCTGATCAACGCGGTCTCGATGACTCCCGTGGGCGTTCCCGCCGATGTGCTGATCTGGCGCGACCGCAAGGAAGTCACGATCCGGATCACCGTGGGAGACCGCGAGCGAACGCTGGCGGGAACACCGGAGCCGCAGCCGAACCGAGGCGCCGAGCCCGCCGACTTGATCCGCCGACCCGACCGGCCTGGTGTGACCTCGTCGTTCGCGATGGGTTTGGAGTTAATCAGCCTCAATCCCCAGCTTGCCTTGCGGTATCAGCTTCCGGCCTCGGTCCGGGGGGCGATGATCGTCGGCATCGATCCGGAGAGTCCGCTCGCGACGATCTGCCAGCTCCACGACGTGATCGCCAAGATCAACGAACAGTCGATCCAGTCGGCCGAGGAAGCGGTGAAGCTGATCAACGAGCGGGCGGAGCACGATCCGATGATCGTCAGTCTCGATCGCCGCGGCAACGATGGGATGGAACGCTATACGATCCGGGTGCCTTGATGAGTTCGGATCCTCTCGTCCTGGCCGTCGAGCAGTTGGCGGCCGGGGAATCGCTGCCGGCGGCACAGTGCCAGGAGGCGGTCGCCGCGATCCTGGACAATCAGGCGCCGGAGGCCCAGACCAGGGCGTTCCTGACCGCTCTGCACCAGAAGGGCGAGTCGGCCGACGAACTGCTGGGGGCCGTGAGGGCGATCCGCCAGCGGATGATCGCGTTTGATTCCGGTCCCGCGGCCGGCGACCGCCTGGATACCTGCGGCACCGGCGGCGACGGCGCCGAGACGGTCAATGTCTCAACCGCAGCGGCGATCGTGCTGGCCGCCTGCGGTGTCCGGGTCATCAAGCACGGCAATCGTGCGGCCACCGGAAGGTCGGGAAGCTCCGACGTCCTCGAGCGGCTGGGCGTGGCCGTGGAAGTCGAAACTGCGGTGCTCCGGCATTGCCTCGACGAGCTGGGCATCGCCTTCCTGTTCGCACCAAGGTTTCATCCCGGGTTGCGCGGCGTGGCGGCGGTGCGGCGGCAGCTTCCGTTCCGGACCATCTTCAACCTGGTGGGCCCGCTCTGCAACCCGGCCAGCCCCACGCATCAGCTCGTCGGTGTTCCCGGCGCTGACCAGGCCCGGCTGATGGCCGAGGTCCTGGCGCGGACCGACTCGATCCGCCGGGCCGTTGTGGTGACTGGCGGCGACGGTCTCGACGAGGTGACGCTCGACGGTCCGACGCGGGTGCGCGTCATCGAGCCGGGGACGATCCGCGAGCTGGTCTGGAGCCCCGACGACTTCGGTCTGCCACGAGTACAGGCTAGCGAGCTGCGGATCTCCGGGCCCGAGGCAAGCGCCGATCGTCTGCGACGGATGCTCGCGGGCGACCCGGGCCCGGTACGGGCGATCGCGCTGGCCAACGTGGCAGCGGCCCTCTGGACGATCAGTCCCGGTCCCCTTCCCGCTTTGGTGAACCGCGCGGCCCGGGCCATCGACTCGAAAGCCGCAGCCCGGCTGGTCGAGCGCTGGTCCGAGCTGACCCGGGAGGGACGTTGAAGCCCGCCGCGCCAGAGGTTCATTCGTCGTTGGAACCGGAGCCGGGCCAGGATCAGGGTCAGGATCAGGAGCCGACACCTGACCGGTCGGTGCTGGCGATCCCCGGCGCGACGATCGGGCGTCAAGTACTCTGGCTGGCGGGCCCGGTGTTTGTCGAACAATCATTGCTCTACCTGATCGGCCTTTCGGACACGATCCTGGCCGGCCGCTATCTTGGAGCCGAGCATCTCGCGGGGGTGACGGTCGCCAGCTACCTGCTCTGGTTCCTGGGAACGCTGTTCACCATCGGCTCGATTGGCGGCACGGCGCTGGTGGCTCGGTCGGTGGGTGCGGGACGAGCCGACGAGGCCGCCCGGTTCTGCGGCCAGGCGTTTGCGGTGGGTCTGAGTCTGGGGGTTCTCACGTTTCTGCTGGTGCAGTTCTTCGCCCCTGGGATCGTGGCCGCGATGAACCTTACCGGGCTGGCCGCCCTTTCGGCGACCCGATTCCTGCGGATCGTGGGAGCCGTCACGCCGCTCTTGGCGTGCACGACCGTGGGTAACGCCGCTCTGCGAGGCGCCGGGGACACCAGGACGGGGATGAAGGTGATGGTCCTGATGAATGTAGTGAATATCAATCTGACCTGGCTGCTGGCGCTGGGCTGGGGGCGGATTCCCGGTCTGGGCCTGACCGGTATCGCGATCGGCACGGCATGCGGCGAGGCGATCGGCGGAAGCGTCATCCTGGCACTGTTGATCCGGGGCCGATCCGGGCTGCGGTTGACCCGTGAGAACCTGAGGCCCGCCTGGGACCGGATCCGACGGCTGCTGCGAATCAGCCTGCCGGCGGCCGGGGAGAGCCTGACCAATGTCGTCTGCCAGCTCTGGTTCCTGCGTCTGATCAACCGCCTGGGTGCAGTGGCGACCGCCGCCCATGGCGTGGCGATTCGCTGCGAGGCGATTGCGTTCTTGACGATCACGGCCTTCGGCGTGGCGGCCAGCACGCTCTGCGGGCAGTATCTTGGGGCCCGGCGGCCCGACCTCGCGACCCGTTCGGCACGCACCGCCTGGCTGCTGGGAGCGGCGTTTCTTTCGCTCCTGGGTCTAGTCCTGTTCACCCAGGGGCGATCGATGTTCCAGTTCTTCCTGGCGGGCCGTCAGAACGAGGTGCTCGAGGAGGGCGTTGCGGTGCTCCGGATCGTGGCCCTGGCCATGCCCGCGCTGGCCACCATCAATGTGCTGAACGGCACCCTCAATGGCGCCGGAGACACCCGCTGGCCGTGGATGATCACGATGTCCGGCTACCTGCTGGTCCGCATCCCCTTGACCTACGTCCTGACCACCCCCACCGCACAGGGAGGATGGGGGCTGGGCCTGAAAGGGGCCTGGCTGGCGATGTTCGCCGATCTGTACGTGCGGGCCGTGCTTGTCGCGGGCCGGTTCTTGCAACGGGGCTGGCTCAGCACGCGGGTTTGACTGATGGCGGTTGGCGCCGCTTACTCAGTGCCTCGAGCGATGTCCGCTGGTCGCGGTCAATTGCGAACAGGCGGTCAAGGTTGGAGGTACGGAAGACTTGCTGGAGGATCGGCGAGAGCTCGCACAACCGGAGCTTGCCCCGGGTGGCATCGATCCGGCGCTGGATCAGGATCAGCTTGGAAAGCGCGCTGCTGGAGATCAGGTTGACCTCGGAGAAATCAAGGACCAGGCGGATTGGAGTTCCGTCGCTGGGCAAGCTGATCGCAATCTGTTCCGAGACCTCGCGAACAGTACGCTCATCGAAAAGCTGCTGATCATTGAAGCGAACGATCTTGATGCCGTCGGCGTCGCTGACCTGGATTCGGACAGGGGCGGGCATGATGAGAACCCTGGAAAAGACACGAAGGTTGCATCTGGAAGAAATCAAATCGGCGAGAGAGCGACAGGCTCACGAAGGATCGGGATTGGTTTTCCTGCGACGCAGCCGGGCCGACCCGGCCAGACCGCCGGGCTCCGAGCGTGCCTGGTCTGGCCCTGCTTCCGGGTCCGTCAGGTTGCCGTCGGCCGGGGCAGTTGTCGGGCCCCGGGCGACCGAGTCCAGGGCGGCTGCTCGATCAGGGACAAACTCGAACAAAGGGGCGAGCTTGCTGGCTCGAAACACCTCCTTAACGTTCGGCTCGACGTTGCAGAAGATCAATCTGCCGCCGTTCTGCCGCGCTTCGCGGTGCAAGGCGACAAAACTGCCCAGCGACGCCGATCCCGCGAAACCGACTCCGCAGAGATCGATCACCAACTCCGGACGGCCATTCTTGCGGCGATGCGCTTCATATCGAGAGCGCAAGTCCTGTACCGGGGCCGGGTCGAGTCTCCAACAATCCCAGAACTCCGCGATCAGGACCCCTTCATGCTCATGGACCTGAACCGAGGGCTTCAACATGGATCACCTGTTCAGAAGGAAGAAGAGAAGAGATCGAGGTGCTCGAGTTCGTGCGGGCGGAGTCGATCAGGACGCTTCGAAAAGACTTATGAGCGACTATCCTAACAGAGCGAGTTGCACTCGCACCAGTACCGTATTTCCGCCCGGCCGATCGGCGACCCGAATCACCCGCAGGACTGCTAACCTCTGCCTGAGACGTCACAAGATTCCCTTTGGTGCCCTCTTTTTCACCATTTACCAATCGGCAGTTTGTGGTAGGGTGAACGAATAAGAACAGATGGTTCCAATCGGCCTTGGTTTTGCTAGAATGAAGTCAGGCCGGATGTTGAGGCGACGTGGAAGCCCTTGGGGTGCCCGGCCGGGGAAAGCCGGCAGGCGATCAGCCAGCGCGCGGTCGAACCATAGCTTTGGAAGGGAGACGGGCTGATGCGTCGGACGATGCTGATGGGGCTTTTGGGGATGGTCATCTCGAGCCCTGCGGTGCGGGCCCAGGGCCTCGATTGGGTGGCCTCGGCGCTTCCCGAACGAGCCTATGATTTCGGCACAGTGGCCCGCGGCTCGCAGGTTCGCCACGCCTTCCCGCTGATCAACCAGTCCGACCAGGAGATCCGCATCGCCGACTGGCGAACCAAGTGCGGCTGCACGAACGTTCGGGTCGGGGCGAAGGTCATTCCTCCGGGAACCCAGACCACGATCGAGGCCACGATCGACACCACGAAGTTCCTGGGCTACAAACCATCGGGGCTCACTCTCATCTTCGACCGCCCCACATTCGTCGAGGTCGACCTCAACCTGACCTGCTTCATCCGGGGCGATATCATGATGAACCCGGGCCAGATGGATTTCGGTATCGTCCGGCGGTCCGACAAGATGCCCCCGGCCTCGCTGACCCTGACCTACGCCGGAGGCCGCTCGGACTGGGAGGTCACGAAGATGAAGACCCTGAGCTCAAAGGTGAAGGCCGAGCTGCGCGAGTTGTCACGCACGGCGGACGGCCAGATCAACTACACACTTACCGCGACGCTTCAGCCCGGAGTTTCCAACGGCTATTTCAAAGATGAGATCAAGCTGCTGACCAACGATCCGAGCAGTCCTTCGATTCCGATCTCGGTCGTGGCCAACATCCAGAGCGCAGTGGCCGTTACCCCGTCGATCATCAACTTCGGGGGCCTGCGGCCGGGTCAGTCCGTGTCCAAGACGGTTCTGGTTCGCTCCGCGCAGCCGTTCTCGATCACCAGGCTTGCACCCAGCCAGGAAGGTCTCCAGCCCGGCGAAGACGAGAAAGGACCACGAGCCGCCCATCAGTTGAAGCTGATTTTCAAGGCCCCCGAGCAGACCGGTCCCTATCACGCCACACTGACCATCGAGACCGATATCAAGGATGAGCCGCCGGCCTTGCTCAAAACGTTCGCCACGGTCGTGCCCTAACCGGAACGTGACGGCACGTTGACCGCACCCTGGTAGAGCACGTACCCTCCTGCTGCGGGTGGAGCTCTGTTGCCCTGCTGGCCGAGGATGCGACGATGCCGGAAACCAGGCGCGGAACAGGCGAAGCTGAGTACGACCACCTGGCGCTGGCCGTCGCCGACATCAACTGGGTCACCACCGAGAGCCTGTTCCGGGAAATCGATCGGCAGTCTGTTTCCCTCCTCGCGCTGCGGTGCATGGATTACCGCAACGGCTGGCGGCGGGGAATCTATCCCTGGTCGAGTTCCTGTCGTCCGCGCCCGTGGGGCAACAACTCCCTCACCCGTGACATGGTCTTGCCCAGCGGCTGGATGAAGCGTTTCCCCCGGCTGGGAATGCGTCCCATCGCGAAGGCGATTCAAGGATTCTGGAATCATGGTGATCCCCGGGCCCGGCGCGGGCTGGTGCTGACGTATCCCCACTATCTGTATCTGCGGGATCAGCTCGGTCCCGAGATCACGCTGTATTACAACATCGACGACTACGCACTGTACTGGCCGAGGCATGCCGAAAAGGTTCGTTGCCTGGAACGCCAGATGGTGCTGGGTGCCAACGCGACGATCTGCGTGGCGCGGTATCGGGCCGATGAGCTCCGCGCGGCCGTTCCGGAAGCGGCTGAGAAGATCCATCATCTTCCCCACGGCACGCCGGCGGCGTTTCTGGCAGACGAGCCCAACCACCGACCCGCTTCGGCTCCCGAGGACATCGCCGATCTGCCTCGACCGCTGCTGGGTTACGTCGGTTCGATCGGGCCCCGGGTTGACTGGCCCTTGATGAAGCGGCTGAGCGAGGCATTCCCCCAGGCTTCGGTTGTCGTCGTGGGCGAGGAGCCGCACATTAGCCGCCATCGCGAACCGTGGTTCAGGGACTGGGCAGCCGAATTCTCCGTGCAGCCCAATGTGCACACGATCGGCTGGCGGCCGCAGGCGGAGCTGCCTCGGTATTTCCAAGCATTTGACGTGATTCTGATTCCCTATGCCCAGGACAATCGTTTCAACCGCGCTTGCTCGCCGACCAAGATCATGGACGGCCTGGGATCGGGCCGGCCGATCGTGGCAACCGCCATCCCGGAGTGCCGGCTGTATTCCCATCTCTTCGACGTTGCCGAGAACGCCGGAGAGTTTGTTGACGCCGCGCGGTCGATCGTCGCCACCGGCTCCGACGACGGGCGGGCCAGTCTGCGGCACGGTCACGCCCGAGAACACACGTGCCGCATTGTCGCTGATCGGGTGCTCCGATTGCTGCAATGCGGCCATCCGGCTTCGGACCTCCTGGGAAAATGGGTGCCAGGCTGAGCCTGACATGCTGCAAAGTTGCGGTTGACGGGCATTCTCTTATAGGCGTCGGGGTCCGCCGTCGATGCCGCTTTTCACCTGCACTGGACGGGTGTGTGGTAGAGAAAAGTAGAGAAAACCGGAGTTCAGGCAGCGAGAAGCTCTGGTCAGGCCTTTTGCCTGAGCTAAGTGGGGAGTCTGGGGGAAGCAAATACCCTTGCCAGTGTAATCCTCTGCCCCAATTGCGTTTGCGTGGCCTGGACTTGACCCGCCAAGTCGCCTTTGGCGCCTCATTCCCCTTGTCTGCCCCAATCGATGGTGCCTGGCCTGACCGGTTCTCAATGCCTGTTCTCTGCTTGCTCTCCCTGATTTCCCGGAATTCGCCTAAGCAGTTAGGTATGGTGTCCCCGGAACTCGCCTCCCCGGAACTCGCCAAGGAGTTAGGTATGGTGTCCCCGGAACTCAAGGAGCCCGTCCCCAACTGGCCGATGAACTCCAGCAGATCATGGCACGGATCGAGCCGGGAACCAAAAACCAAGCCCGACACCGACTTCGTCTTTTCATCCCCTTTGATAGGACCGTCGGGGACGGTCGAGGGATTAGGGCGGCTATTGTTCCCGCAGGTCTTTCCTGATTTCTGTGGATTTTCCTTGGACACAGCGATCCAGCCCGTGTCCAATATATATTCAGAAGAGCCGGGTAAGGTTGCTGACAGTGAGGTCAACGGTGATCTGGGAAATCCCGGTAAAACTTCGGAGGTGACCCCATGAAGTGGATACGCATCGGTAGTCGCATCCTGAACCCCCTGGCCATCGTCGAGGCTATCGACCGAGGCGAATGCGAGACAAAAGAAGGCCAGCAGCGGGTCGTCGCGCTGAAGCTGGTCGGCGAAAAGGAGCCGTTGCTCGCTGCAGGTAGTGAGGCGGATGCCATCTGGTCCGCGATTACTCATGACCTCGAAGTCTGGGCAGAGACACATGTTGCGCCCGACCTAGACATCACATCTACGGACGATTGACATCACACCTGCTGAGGGGTGTAGGAGTTAGGACTGGATCGGTGTCAGTTCGGGACTGGATCGGTGTCAGTTCGTCTTTTCCTCGGAAAAGACGAACTGACACCGACGGCCCGGAAGATTCGCTCCGGGCCCTTGCAACCAAGGCCCAATGGGGCGGCATGCTGTAGTCTGGTGGCGCAGGCCCCAGGCCAGAAAGGAGCATTCGTCCCCTCCTTTTCCGAGCCCCGGCGGGTCGACACCAAACCTCTGACGACTGACGCTTCCCCGCCCGTGTGGGATACGAGGCAGGGCATCGGATTGTCCCATCGCGGCGGACCTGGGGCTGGCTGACGCATGCCATGCTGCCCGGCCATCGGGACCCCCCTGTATCGCCCCTTTGCAAGGGGGGACGGGGATTTCACCGCCGATTCGCGATGGTTCGGGCAGGGCCTCCTGACTGTAGGCGTGGAGCGTGGAGCGTGGAGCGTTATCTCCCTTCCTTCGGCTTCGCCGGTCATCGGTCACTGCCCACTATTCCCTCGCCACTCGCCCTCCCAGTCCCCGACCGTCGGCGCGTCACCTGAAGACCCTCGCCGAACGAAAGAAAGTCGCAGCGAAAGCAGTCGGGATCAGAGGGCGGGCAAGACCAACTTTGCAGCATGCCAGGCTGAGCTGGTCAGAAACCACGGTGAAGAATCGTTGGCAAGTCGGTTCCGGGAGCGGTAAAGTCGTCCTGTCATTCCAGGCTCGGACCAGGTTTCTTGGTCTCCACGTAGCACAAGCTATCCCGACCCCGAGAATCGTGATGAATTCCGCAACCCGAATCAAGCTTTCGGTGATGATGTTCCTCGAGTACGCCATCTCGAGCGTGTGGGCCTTGATGCTCTACGTGTATCTGAAGGATCTTTTCGGCCAAGGCCATGAATTCTCGATCGGCCTGATCATGGCTTGCGGCGGTCTGGGCTCGATCCTCGGCCCGTTCATCATGGGGCAGCTCGCCGACCGCTACTTCGCCACCGAAAGGGTCTTGGCGTTCAGCCATCTGGCCGGGGGCGTGCTGCTGATCGCCGCCTCTTATTTCACGACCTTCTGGCCGATTTTCGTGCTCGTGCTTCTGTATTGCACGCTCTACTTCCCGACAGTCGGCCTGACAAACTCGCTGACTTTTCGTGCTCTCGGGGACGAGCACACCAGCCAGTTCGCGCCGATCCGCCTCTGGGGCACGATCGGCTGGCTCCTGGCAACGTTCCTGGTGGGCGGTTATCTGGGACTCGACAGCGGCAGGGTCCCCCTTCTCAAGCCCTTTTTTAGGCTGGTCGGCGAGCCCAGCCTAAGGGAGGTGCTGCGCATCCCTGGTTTGATCTCCCTCGTCTTTGGTTTGTACTGCTTCGCGCTGCCACATACTCCCCCGACGGCTGCCGCCGCGACGACGGCTGCCAAGAAGTCGGCATTCATCGAGACCCTGGAGCTGATGAAGGACCGCTCGTTCGCCATCCTCTTGCTAGTGTCCGGTTTCTTCGGCTTCTCCCTCTATTACTATTTCGCGTGCGAGCAGGGATTCCTCCCTTATGTCGGCTCCAATCCCAACAATGTCGGCAGGCAGATGATCATCGGTCAGATCGGCGAGATGATCTCGATGGCGCTGGTGCCGCTTTTGGTCGCTCGGATTGGCATGAAGTGGACCATGACCCTCGGAGGACTGGCCTATGTCGCGATGTTCGCCCTGAACATGCTCGGGCAGCCCTGGGCGCTGATGGTCGGGGTCAACATCCTGCATGGCTTCTGTTTCGGGTTTCTCTTCGTTGTTGCCTTGATGTACGTGGACAAGGCGGCCAGCGCCGACATCAAGGCGTCGGCCCAGAGCCTGTTCGTGTTCGTCGTGTCCGGACTGTTCAACGTGGTGGGGAACGTGAGCGCGGGATACATCCGCGACAGGCTGCTTCCCAACTGGGCCGCGATCTGGGCCATCCCGCTGGTCATCACGGCCGTCTTCCTGCTGGTCTTCGTGGCCCTCTTCCGCGAGGAGAAGATCGCCCAACTCGAGCAGAAGGTCGAGCCCGCCGCAGTCTGAGCCTTGACGACGCAGTGCCCGGCTGCTCAATCCTTCAGGAGCAATCCCTTCCTGCGGAGGAAGCTGTGCGCAACTTCCTCCGGCTTTTTCCCCTCCTGGTCAACCTCCCGGTTCATTTGGCGCATGGCCGCCGCGTCGATCTTGTCGGCCAGGCGATTGAGGATCTCCCGCAGCTCGGGGAACCGCTGGAGCGTCTCGGCGCGGACGAGGGGAACGGCCTGGTAAGGAGGAAAGAACCGGTGATCGTCGTCGAGCTGAAATAGATCGAAGGCGGCGATTCGGCCGTCGGTCGAGTCTCCCGCGGCCAGATCGATGGATTCTTGTGTGAGCGCTCGATAGAGCAGGTTCCGGTCCATCTCCCGCGGGGCATGGGCGAACTCGAGGCCGTACGCCCGGACCAGCCCGGGATAGCCGTCGGGACGGTTCATGAATTCCGGGCCGAAGCCCGGACGGATGTCGCGCTTGTGAGCCAGCAGATCGGAGATCTGCCGGATTTCCAGCCGCTGGGCCTGGTCTCTCCGCATCAGGATCGCGAAGTTGTTCTCGAAGCCGAAGGGATCGAGACAGACGACGTGGTCGCGGTCCTTCAGTTCCGTGCGCACTCGCTCGAGAACCGCCTGGGGATCAGTCTGAACGGGTGCCTTGAGAATCGTCGTCAGCGCGGTGCCGGTGTATTCGACGTAGGCGTCGAGTCCTCCCAGGCGGAGGGCGTTGTAACAGACCAGGGTCCCTCCCAGGTTGAACCGGCGGTCGACCCGAAGCGGCGTATGGGCCTGCACCAGGTCGGCGAGCATATGCCCCAGGAGAATCATCTCGCTACCGTCCTTGGAGCCGATCGTGATCGTGGGCCGGTTCGAGCCGCCGATCGGGTGGTCGAGCAACCAGCCCCAGGCGGCGAAGGCGAGCAAGAGACCGACCGCCATCGCGGCGATCCAGCCACGGCGTCGAGAATATCGGGGCCGGGCCGGGTCGAGCAGCCGCTCGGCCTCACCCAGCGCCGCGTCACAGCCCAGCGCCAGCAGCGCCGAGGGCACTGAACCGAGAAGGATCAACCGCGTATCCGAGAGGGCGACCCCGCGAAAGATGTAGCTGCCCAGACCGCGAGCTCCGATGGCTGCCGCGATCGTCGCCATGCCGACCGAGGCGACGGTGGCCACGCGCACTCCACCCAGCACGATCGGCACGGCAAGGGGCAACTCGACCAGGCGAAGTCGCTGCCAAGGGGTCATCCCCAGTGCAATCGCTGCCTCGCGAACCCCAGGATCGATGCTTTGCAACCCCAGAATCGTGTTCTTGACGATCGGCAAAAGGGCATAGAGCACCAGCGCCGCCAGGGCCGGGGCCTTGCCGATCTGGCCCCGGAAGGCGATCAAGAGGAACCCGAGCAAGGCCAGGCTGGGGACGGTCTGGAGCACGCCCGAGACACCGACGGCGGTCCGTTCCAGGAGCGGCCGGCGCGCGGCCAGGATGCCCAGCGGCACGCCCACCAGGACCGCGAGCGTCACGGCCTCGACGACCAGCTCGAGATGAGCGGCCGTGGCCCCGAGCAAGGACCACCACTCCGATGACAGCAGATCGAGCCAGTCGTGCGGCACAGCTAGTCCTTGCTTGGCAAATCCACGGCCGCCGCATCGAGAAAGAACTCGCGGACGTAATGATCGGTCGGGCTCTGAAGAAACGCCGACGCCGGCCCCACCTGGACCAGCTCACCCTCGTGCAGCAGGGCAAGCCGGTCGCCCAGGCGGCAGGCCTCGCGAAGGTCGTGAGTAACGAGCACAACCGTCGTTTTCAGTCGCCGCTGGAGACGTCGGAACTCATCCTGCAGCTCGCGCCGGGTGATCGGGTCGAGAGCGCCGAAGGGCTCGTCCATCAGGATCAGGTCGGAGCTGGCCGCCAGCGCACGCGCGACTCCCACTCGCTGCCGTTGGCCGCCGCTGAGCTGCCGGGGAAAGAGCCGGCCGAACCGCGCCGGGTCCAGGCCAACCAGCTCGAGCCGCGACGCCGCCAGCGAATGCTGCTCCCGCAGCGGCTGCCCCTGGACTCTTGCGACCAGGGCGACGTTGTCCAGTACCGAGAGATGCGGCATCAGACCTCCCTCCTGGATCACGTAGCCGATCGAGCGTCGCAGCGCGATCGGATCCCACTCGGTCGAACATCGATCGCGCACGACGACCCATCCGGAAGAGGGTTCGATGAGCGCGTTGACCATCTTGAGGAGAGTCGTCTTACCCGAGCCGCTGGTGCCCAGGAGCGCCAGGACCTCGCCCCTGGCCACACTGAGGCTGACTCCTCGGACTGCCTGATGGCCCCCGGGATAAACCTTCGCGACGTCATCCCAGACCACGGCTTTCGCAGCCGAGGAAGACAACTCTGACATGAATCCTGGTTCCCGCTCGAGTCAAGAAGCCGCGCCCCTGGTCCGCAGCGGCGCCGGAACACAGACTCCATGCTGGCATCTTGCCCGGCCATGCACAAGGCCGATGAGCGATGGACAGATCATCAAGGTCGCGGTCCATGGGATTGTCCGCAGGGCGTGCAACCGCTGTATAATTCCGTGATCAATCGGTTGCGTCGAGCGGAGAAAGTCAGCCACGGCAAAGCTCGTGAGGCGAATGGCCCGGCGCTCGATTGTTCTCGCGGCCGGGTCACGCAGGATACGATGGAGATCAGGAATCATTGATACAGTGCATGTTTCCACGATAAGTCGAGCGTGTGTTACCGGCCTGATCATGCTC
>JAFAHT010000184.1 GCA_019237095.1 Planctomycetaceae bacterium | reverse complement strand
TGAGCTTAGCTTCGGTCATGATGCGTCTCCTGTGTCGGGGCCAGTTGGTTTGGGACCCCCTGGCAGGTTCCGACCAGGAGACGCTGCTTTTCAATACGGTACGCCC
The DNA here is from genome assembly GCA_019237095.1 of Planctomycetaceae bacterium. Classification (GTDB taxonomy): domain Bacteria; phylum Planctomycetota; class Planctomycetia; order Isosphaerales; family Isosphaeraceae; genus Aquisphaera. The sequence goes on along the minus strand of JAFAHT010000184.1, from coordinate 10,930 downwards.
GCTCAGTTGTTGTGGAGTTTTTCGTGGAAACTACTGATTATTCCCCGCCGCCAGAATCTTCCCCGGTTCAATTTGGTAATGCTCGACCTGGACAACCGCCTCCCAGCCGAGTTTGGAGGGATCTTGAACCAGGTGCAACTCGGGCTGGCTACCACAGTTGAAGACCGTGTAAAGCCAGTAATCACCCTTGAGCCGCTGGGCGGTCTTGAACTCGTTGGATGTCAGCGAGATCTGACCCACTCCCGATCGACCTTTGACTTCGATGAACCGGACCTCGATGGCCGTCCTCGGGTCCTCCGGATGCGGCCGTCGAGAAATCAGGTCGAAACCGCGGTTCTCGGCCTCGACGCTCTCGACCTGCCATCCCCGCGATTCCTCGTGGCGAATCACGAACTCCACCGCGATCCGCTCGATGTCGGCGTCCTCGACCATGGGCGCGAGTCGAGGCGTGGCCCGTTCGGGGTGGGGCAGAACCCAGGCCCGGCCGATGTGAACGATGTCGGCGATGGTGCAGTGCCGCTCCCTCTCGAGTTCATGGAGCCGCTGCTCCAGTCGTTCGTTGAGCCGGTCGAGGTGGGCCTCGGCCTGGGAAATCAACCCGTCGAGGCCCTGGATCGTTTGCCCCTGGATCTGGCGATCGAGCAGGTCGGCGAGTTGCCGATTCTGGCGATCGATCAACGTGTTGAGCGAGATCTCCACATGCCGGCGGATCGTTTCGATCTGGTGCTCGCGCTCGCCCGCCACCTCGGACAGAAAGGGCTGCAACGCCTGCTCCAGCAAGATTCGCTCGACCTCGCTCCGTTCGGGACAATGGCCGTTTTCGGGCGCGGGTGTCCCCGCCGGTGCGGGCACCATGCCGTCCAGAAAGATCGTCGGCCGTCGAGCGGTCATTGCCCCACCCGCGCCGATCTCGATCACAAACAGCCGCCGATGGAGGGTGTTGCCGCGGCCATCCTTGACCGAGGCGGCGAAGGCGTCGAGCTGGGCCGGCTGGTTGCGCTGAAGGTCGAAGAAAACCGCCCCCCGCCGCAAGTGGCCGGCCACACGCTCCAGAACGTCTTCCCGAACCACCTCAAACAGCGGGTGCCCCGGCGTCACCCATTCCAGGGCCGGGTCCGAGGGAAGGAGCGTCTTGTCGAAAACGATCCTGGCATATTCCCGCCCCAGGTGTCCGAACCGCGGCTCCAGCTTCAAGCCAAGAGAGATAAGGCTGCGAGGAACCTTGCCGATCCGGTAAACGTGAATGCCCTTGGCGAGGGACTTGGGCTGAATTCCCGCCACGGGCGCGGCCTGGACGAAGAAGTCCTCGACCACTTCCGGCACGAGTCTCCGTTCGCGGGCCTCGACGGACTTTCCCACGATCGACGAGAGGTTCAGCTCCCTCTTGGCCAGTCCCTCCAGGGTCGACTCTGTGATCGCCCGGAAGCGCTGGGGATTGACGTCGCGAACGATCCGGGCCTCGATGTCCGGGACGTTGGTCTTGCGGATGTAAAGGTCGCGGAAGAGCTTTTCCAGCAGGTTGCCCGGGAAGATCTCGCCGACCACATCGAAGACCTGGTCGGTTCCCAGCTCATTGCGGATCTCGCGGAGCCGCTCCAGCAGCTTGGCCAGGACGCGCCCTTCGTTGGTGTTGACCGCGACGAAATTGAGGATGAGGCAGTCGTACTCCTGGCCGTAGCGATGGATGCGTCCCATGCGCTGTTCCAGCCGCACCGGGCTCCAGGGGATATCGAAGTTGATCATGAACCAGCAGAACTGGAGGTTGATCCCTTCACCGGCGGCCTCGGTCGCGGCCAGCACCTGGGCCTGTTCCTTGAAATCGCGCTCGGCATGGATCCGCGTGCCGGGCGTGTCGCGGTCGCCGATCTTCATGCCGCCGTGAATCTGCGTCACCGAGAGCCCCCACTCGCGCAGCTTGCCCAGGGGGCGGCTGTCCTTGCCGTCGCCCACCAGGTAGTCGAGCGTGTCCTTGTGCTCGGTGAAGATCAGCAGCTTCATGCGCCGATCGTCGAAGATCCCGTGCTCGGTCAGGACGCTGCGCAGCTTGGAGATCTTGGTACTGTCTTTTGTCTCCAGATGCTTGGCCTGGGCAATCAGGGCGGAGAGCCGGGCGATTTCGTCGCGCAGCACGGCTGGGTCAACGGAGACGACCTCTTCCTCCAGTCGTTCGAGCAACTCGCTCTGCTCGTCCTCCGGCAGTTCGTCGAAGTCATCGGGTATGCGGCGTTCGATACGCTTGCGGCGATAAGCTTCCGGATCCTTCAGGATCTCCTCGCGGCGCTCCTTCATCCGTTCCAGGGACCGACGCACTGCGTAGACACTGGATGCCATCCGGCGCTGAAGCATCGCCATGATGAAGCCGACGGCCCGGCCGGCTGCCGAATCGTCGGCCGAAGCCCGGATGGACTGTTCCTCGACGAACGTCGTCAGGGCATCGTAGAAGTCGAACTCCTCCTCGTTCAGCTCGAAGGTGGAGGTTTTGACCTCGCGCTTGGTAAAGAGCTTCTTGACCTCTCCGGTCTCCGGGTCGGGGAAACTGACCAGCGCCTCCTTGGTGCGCCGGAGGTAAAACGGCGCGCTCCCACGTCGCATGGCATCTTCGAGGCTTCGGATGTTGCCGTAAACGTCGCGGTCCAGTAGCGCCAGGAACAGACAGAAGTTCTCGGGGTCGCCCTTGTGAGGGGTTGCCGTCATCAGGAGGTAGTGGTCGGTCATGTCCGAGAGCGATTCACCGAGTCGATAGGCCAGCGTTTTCTTGTCGTCGGCGTAGGCACTCATCTTGTGGGCCTCGTCCACGATCACGAGGTCCCAGTGCGAACGGAGCAGGCTCTCCTTGGCATCTTCGATTCGGGAGACCCAGGAAATCGACGTGACGACCTGATCTCGGTCTTGCCAGGGATTCTGGCCGTAGGTGTTGCGCAGGGTCTCACCGCGAATGACCTCGAAGTTTTCGCGGAACTTGTCCTTCAGCTCACGTTGCCACTGAAAAGTTAGGTTCGCCGGAGCGACGACCAGAGTGCGCCGGACCAGGCCTCGGGCCTTCAGCTCCTTGAGCAGCAAGCCAGCCATGATGGTCTTGCCAGCGCCCGGGTCGTCGGCCAGGAGAAAGCGGATTCGTGGGAGCTTCAAGAAGTAGTCGTAGACCGCCTCGAGCTGATGGGGGAGAGGATCGACGCGGGCAATCGAGAGCGAGAAGAACGGGTCGTATTCGTAGGCCAGCCCGAGACGATGGGCCTCGATGCCCAACCGGAACAGGGCCGGGTTACCATCGAAGCTTTCGTGTACCGGGGAGCAACGGAGCTGGGAGAGCTGAGCAGGTGTGAGAACCGGATCGCGCACCAAGCCGGTCTTGCATCCTTTGCCAATTAACTTGACGGAGTCGCCGAGTGCGACAACCGCCAGAACCTCGACCGGCTCCGGCAACAGAGGCCCACTGATCACCGAACCGACGTGGATCTCATCGATTGTCATGGCCGCTTGACCTTGGCCGTCTCCGCCCTCGCAAGCAACGCCGCCGGCGAAACGAAACATTGCCCATTGATGACATCAAGCAATCTTAACAAGGCAGATCGCCAAAGTCACTGGTCAAGTAGATTTGGATCTCGTTTCATCGCGACTGGGGCATCTGCCAAGGGGCGAAAGGGGCTACCCAGGTTTCCTTGGTGCCAGAGAGTGGGCGGCCCCCTCCGCAGTCAAGAGAGAGATATGCGCCGAAAACTAAGCTCGAAACACTACTACACTTCTGTCGGAAACGTAAGACGTAGCTTTTCGTAGCAATTGACCCCTGCCGGGTGGGGAGTGCTGTAACAAGCTAGGCGCGCGCCATCCACGGCAGACCCCGACGATTCACATCGGAGGATGCAACGTCTGCAACGCGGGTCAAGACCCGGGCCCACGCGCAGCGGGGTGGGCAGCCATGGCGGCCGTCACCACGCGGGCATTGCTGGCTGCCTGAACTCCAGAAATCTCTACTTTTCTCTACCACACGCCCGTTCAGTACCAGTGAAAAGTTGGTTTTGTACAAGCTGGTTCGGGCAGCCCAAGGCCAGGGCCAACCCCGCTTGCGGGGTTGGCCCTGGCCGGCTCTGGTTATCTTGCACCGCTCCGGCTATCGCTTGGGCACGGGCTCACCACAGGAGCGGCAGACGGTGGCGCTCCTGTGCAAAGATTTGCCGCAACGGGAACAGACCCGAAGGCCAGCCTCCATCTTCATCTCAGGTGAGGGGCTGTCCTGGGCCATTGCCGTTGAGGAAACGGTGCTCAGTGCCTGTTGCGACGTGGTGGACTCGCCGCCCAATTGCTGGTTGTGATTCGATGCGGCCTGGTGGCGGCTCGCCCATCGCTCCAAGCGTTCCAGATCGGCGGCATCCATGTCTTCCGTGCGACCAGTGGGATACATCCGGCCCTGGCCTCTCGAGCCTGGAGAGGCACCCGCTGCTTCCTCCCAGGCGAATTCGGGAACGGGAACGATGCGCCCGCAATCCGGACATTTTCCAGCTTCGGGTCGCTCATCACTGCGGACCTTCAGCCGCCGGCCACAAGGGCAATGAAATCGCACGTAGCCGTCTCGCGACTCAGTCGCTTCCGGCCGCCACGCTGGGCTGCGACGAATCCGAATCTTAGCCCCACACCGGGGACAGGTCAGCCAATCCGGGGCACCAGATGTCACCTTCAGCGTCTCACCACACCGACAGGTCACCTGCGCCATCTGTGGGCCTTATCCGATCGACTGCAAAGCTTCGTGGACGTTAGTGAAGGTGTGCGTGATCAAAAAACGACCCAACCTAATGGCGGCTGCTGGCCGGCTTCAGCAAGCTATCCAGGGGGATCAGTCCATTGAGGCTGCCGGAGCGGAAGCCCTCGAGGTCCAGGGTGACGAACTTGAACCCCAGGGCGCGAAAGGCTGGAACCATGGCGTTGCGAACCTCGGGCTGAACCAGGCGCGGCAGATCATCCAGGGAGACCTCGACCCGCGCCAGATCGCCTTTATGGTAGCGAACTCGGAGTAAGCGCAGACCACGCTGACGGAGCCACTGCTCCGCCTGGTCGATCATGCGGACTCGTTCGGGGGTGACTTCCTCACCATAGGCGATGCGGCTGGACAAGCACGGAGTTGCCGGCTTGTCCCAGGTGGGCAAGCCCCATGCCTTCGCCAGGGCGCGGACGTTGTCCTTGCTCAATCCGCACTCCTGTAGTGGATGGCGCACGCCGTTCTCGCTAGCGGCACGCATGCCAGGCCGATGGTCGCCCAGATCGTCAGAATTGGCACCAGAGGCGATCACGTCGACCCCGAGCTCCCCGACCAACCTGGAAAGCCGCCCGTAGAGCTCGCTCTTGCAGAAGTAGCAGCGATCAGGCTGATTGCGGAGGTAGTTCGAGTTTGCAAATTCCTCGGTACGGATCACGCGGTGGCGGATACCGATCCGGCCGGCCAGTTCTTGGGCCTCCTCGAGCTCTCCAGTGGCCAGGCTGGCCGAAACCGCCGTTACGGCAATCGCGGCATCACCAATCGCCGCGTACGCAGCCTGAGCGACGACTGTGCTGTCAATCCCTCCTGAATAGGCAACCGCCACCCGGCCGTAACTTTGCAGGGTGTCGAGTAACTTCTCACGGTGGGCAATCAGCGACGGCTCTGTGCCGGTCCATGAGGTCAAGCTCAAGACACACCTCCTTCCAAAGAACAGCCTGGGCGATGTTCGCAGGGTTTTGATATTTCTATCATTGTATTGTAAGGTGTGGCCGGCCGCGGCTCAAGGTTCGTGAAGCTCGTGCATGCTTGCGTCGACCTGAATTGCTCTGATTCGCTCGACAACCTTGATGATCCGGCAAATCGCTTCCTCGATATCGGTCTCCGTGGTGCTTGCTCCCAGGCTGAAGCGAACCGAGGATCGCAGCCGATCGTCGGGCACGCGCATGGCAACAAGGGTCGGCGACAAGCGGGTCGAACCGCTAGCGCAGGCAGAGCCGAGAGAAACGGCAATGCCGGCCAGGTCAAGTTGCATCAAGAGCGCATCGCCATCGAGGCCGACGAAGCCAAGGTTAACGGTCTGAGGAAGTCGCAACGCCGAATCAGCCGGGCCGTTGCGGATGACTCGATCCACCCCCAGCGCGGCGATCAAGCCCGTTTCCAGACGGTCGCGAAGTGCGACCCAGCGTGCCATCCGAGTTTCGGCTCGAGCGTGCCACCGCTCCAAGGCCACGGCAAGGCCAACGGCCAGGGGAACAGCCATTGTCCCCGGCCGCCGTCCCTGCTGCTGTCCGCCACCGACAAGCCAAGATCTTAGCCTGAACCCCTTACGGACAAGCAGAAGACCAACACCCAGCGGCCCATGAAACTTATGGGCGCTGGCTGCCAGGCTTGTCACACCAAGGGCGTGGAAATTCACGGGAATCCGCCCGACGGCCTGCACGGCATCGGTATGGACCGGGATGCCCTGCACGAGTGCCAGACCCGCAAGCCGTTGCACCGGCTGGATTGCACCGGTCTCGTTATTAGCAAGCATCAACGTCGCCAGACGCGTCCGTTCGGTAAATTCCGCGGCCATGAGCTCGGCATCGGCAAGCCCTTCGGCATTGACCGGTGGCCGGTCCACGCGGAATTTCTCGACCTCAAGCCGGGCCACCGCCTCGGCGACCGCGGGATGCTCGATCGGACTGGAGACAACGTGCCCCGGCACTTGATGGATCCCAGCCAGACCGAAAACTGCCAGGTTGTTGGCCTCGGTTCCCCCTGAGGTGAAAATCACCTCACCCGGCTCGGCTCCCAGGATCCGGGCCACCGTCTCCTTGGCCTCTTCCCAGGCCCGCCGTGCTTGATGCCCCGCCGTATGCCGGCTGTCGGCATTCCCGGCCGTTAGGAAATAGGGGCGCATGGCTTCCAACACCTCGGGGTCAAGCGGCGTCGTTGCGTTGTGATCGAGGTAAATCGAGCTCAAGTCGACCCTTTCGCAAGGAGGCGAAACCGAACATGCAGGAATCGGAAGCTGCGGCGCGATTACCCCAGGCATCGAAGGGTCAACAGCAGCCCGATGATGAACAGCGGAATACCGAGGATGAACAAAGGGCCGGCCCAGAGAGCCATGCCGACAACCATGAGTGAAAAGCCAAGGATGATGCCGGCCAGACGACCCAGGATCCCGATAATCCCGATCAAAAGCCGGAAAGGCAGGGTGATCAGATACCAGATGGCGGCCACGACGCCCACGGTCAATCGTTCTAGCAGGTGCCAGATCCGGGAAGCTCGAGGCCTCATGGCCATCGGCGCATAGGGAGGATAGCAATAGGCTTCGGACAACTGACCGGAAGGCCCCTTGGGGGTTTGTAAGGATCGCATCATTGCCGACTGGCCTTGTTCCATTCGACGATCTTGGTTAGATAACGCGCGCGGAATCGGCTCTCTAACAGAAAACCGTGGTCATTTGTTCCGGTGCACGGCCTGTCCCCTGGAATGTTCAAGCATCATTCCTCGTGATCAAGGCGCGGTCCTAATAGCATTCGTCGCCTCGGGGTTGGGCCTTGACTCCTTCTGTCTCGTTCGTGCCGCGGACTGGCGGAAGCCTCTCGCCAAGCGTGGGCTCTTGCTCTTGGAATATTTCCCGGGGTTTTCTGGATTATTTCGGCTGATCTCGGTTTGACAAGCCAGCGCGTGGCGATTGCCAGGAAAGAAGATCGATCGATGACTGGGTCAGGGCAAGGAGGCCACGACCATGCGACAGGCCATTTTCGTCGTGGTGATGGTAGCGGCGGCCTTCCTGGGCGGGGCAGTCGTCAATGGCCCGGGACTGCGCTGGGTTCAGGCCCGACTACTCGACTACATGGGCTTGCAGGACGGCGGTGAGATTGCCTCGATCGATCTGCCGCAGGCCACGTCCGACCCCACCGAACCCCATCACCCGGGAACTTCTCCGGCGGCCGGCCAGCCGAACTCTCAAACCACAGCTCTGGGTGCCGAGAGGCGGGCGGTCAAACAGAGTCCCACTGGTTCTCCAGCGATTGGTCCAGGCCGGCCAACATCTTCGACCCGGTCGGCCTCAGCGGTTCCGCCACCATTACCCTTGCCGACGGCCATTCCCGAGCCAGGAGTGTCCAAACCGGCTGATCCGCAGGGCCAGTCCGACCAGCGCCAGTCCGGTTCGATGTCTGAGCCTGGCAGTCGATCTCTGCCGACGACGAAGCGGGGATCCGCCATGAACAGGAATCCAGAACTGCCATCGTCAGCACCGCCAGGTCTGGAACCGCCCATGGAATCAGAAAATGCCGGCTCGATGGCCGCGGGATCCGATGCAAGTCCAGCGTCCGGACCAAGTCCAGCGCCCCTTGATCCCAGTGTGGGCCCGGCCCTGCTGGCCTCTCGTTCACCATCATTGGCCCAACCCGGTGTCGCGGAGCCGACCACGCCGGCTGCGATTCCCCTAGAAACCGCGCCAGCCGCTTCCTCCCCGTCCGCATCTGTATCGCCAATGTCGACTCCGCCCTCGTCGACGCTGACGAGTGGTGGCACCAGTTCTTCAGAATCGCCTCCAGATTGGGTAGCCTTACGCCGCAAGATGCAATCGCTGGGAGTGACACGGTACACGATTGAAGGAGAGCCTGGTGGGCGGGTTGTCTTCTGGTGTTTGATACCTTTAGCTGGCCGCCAAGCCGTCTCACAGCGGTTCGAGGGGGAAGGGGATGATGAATTCCATGCGGCGCAGGCCGCGATCCGCCGGATCGCTTTGTGGCGGGCCACCAGGTCGTCATCAGCGCCAACGGCGGCTCCATGAACGGGCCGCTCGGAGTGCCAAAGGTTTCTCGCTGGACAATGCGGATGTCGAAATCCGAAAGGAGGTTAACGCCGTAGCTCGATGGCCCTATAATGACATGGTCGGCAAGACCCGAGCCTACGGGCAGGCCGTTTATCAATTCCCGGCTTGCTGCTCATCATCGGATTGAGAGGAAGGGGCCGAACATGGCCAAGGCGTCACCATTGAGGCTTCTCTTGATCGTCACCGGGAGCACACTCCGCGCCGAGGAAATGGATCGACCGCTTGGATACTACCTCAAGCAGCGGATCGAAGGCATCTTGTCCGCCAGCGCTGATCAGGCCGGGTCCAAGCTTGGGCACGATCTTTCCGACTACCAGGTTCGCGTGATCGCGGACTTTCGCTGGATCCACGACGAGTTTCTCCAAAGCCTGCCAACCATTTCTCTCGGGGGCCCAGGTGTCAATGCTCTGGCGCATCGCTGGCTCGAGGAGGTACCCATCTCGCTGGCATTCAACGACCGGTATTTCATCCAAATGGATCCCGATCTCAACGAGCCTCGCGTCAGCATCTGGGGCATGGACAACCCCACGACCCAGATTGCCGTCTCCATTTTCCTGGATCGGTTTCTGCCGCCGTTCCTGGAACGATGCACCTTGGTCCCCGCGACGTCTTTCGACCTGGACGATGAGGGGGAAGGCGAGGCAGAGACTGATCCCGACGAGGCTGAGGACGATTGAGGAGCCACTGCTGTTCCCATCCTTGTCAGCCCGACTTTGACGGCCAGGAATTTGCTCGGAGGTATTCCGGTCCAAGATCACAGACCGGTATCCCTCTTCAATGGCTTTGCGCGACGAAATCTGTGTTGCGACGTATGCTAAAATTAGGAATCAAAAGAGAGTCAGAGCACGCTCAGGGCTTCATGGCGCCCTGCTTCTCCGCATTTGAAGTCCGACCCGCGAAGGGGGACGGCTGCAAGTGCTGTCTCATCTCAAAGCCAGGATGGCTGTACGCGGCTTTTGGACCAAGGGAGGAGCGGGTAGATCATGGTGACTGACAATTTCAAGGTTGACATGGCCCGTTCGGCGGGCTGCGAGTACCGATTCAGGCCTCGGGTTCGAAACCAGGTTGGGCACGGCTTCGTGGCGAGCCTGATCGTTGGCGCTGTCCCCGCGTCGTATCTTATGGCCGCTCTTCTGCTTCTGACCGGCTCCCGGGCGGGAGAGGTGCCGTCGAGGCAGACTTCCAACTTGGCGTCTGCTCGGTTTGTTCTGATCCGACGCTCGGTCGCTCAGGATCAGGGAGCGTGGATTATCGATTACCAGTTGCGGCACACGAGCCCGACGGGGGTAATTCTCTCACATTCAGAGATCGGATCGGTTGTCGAGGGATGGGTCTCAAACTCGCGGGTGGCCAGTCATGCCGTGCCCCGACTGTCGCGTGTGACAGTCAGCGGCACCTCGGCAGCATCGGGCACCGGTGACGTGATTGTTTCGAGCGATGAATCACAACGGTGCCGCGAGCGCGTCGTCATATCGGTCTGGGCCGATGATGGTCCGCTTCCGGAGAGCGATCCAGCGTCATTGGTAAGCTTGGCCCCAGGAGCCGTTGTTCACCTTCGGCTCCGGCTCGAGCATCAGCATGTTCTCTATGGTGATTACGATCCACTCCTGGGTGTACGGACCGTGGTGCTCACCCTGGGATCGTCCAGTCTTCGCGACCAGGTCGCGCTCGATCGCGAGCACTACCTGGCACAGCCAAAGTACTCCTGGCCCGAGCCCCCCGACGATCGTCGCGATACTCGCCATTTCGTCTCGTCTCCCGACAGCCTCCATCTCGAAGCCCACATTCCTGGGCACCAATACTATCGCTACCCGGAACGCCCGGTTCGTTATGGCACCAAGATGCGCCTGAGGTTCTGGTATCTGATTGCCGCAGGGACTGAGGGCGAGTGCCGGGCTCGGTTGGCCCAGTACAAGGATACACCCACCTCCTGGCGCGTTCTTTCTCAGGGCGGCTTCGAACAGGTTCTGGAGACCGTCGGCCGCTGGACGAAAGTAGAGCGGGTCGTCCGTGCCGAGTCCGAGGCCACGACAGTGGCCCTCGACTTTCGGATCGTGCCCGAGACCAATGTCGGCGAGATGTGGATCGACGACGTGAGCCTCGAACCGATCGGTAGCTCGACCACT
>JAFAHT010000531.1 GCA_019237095.1 Planctomycetaceae bacterium | reverse complement strand
TATTGGGCATTGGGCAACCCCGCCTCATTCACATTCCCCTTCAGGCCGTTGTTGGGGTAAGGCGACCGGCAGGAATTAATTTACCTGCCGCTCGGTGATTCGAGGTTTGATAGTGATGTCGTACTTGGGCAAAGTCTTCGATCGTTCCAGTCGAGCCTCAACCTCTTTCATTTCTTTGGCGGGAACCCGAACGCCGTCGGGATACTCGCCGTGGAGGCGTTTCACGGTTGGGTGGTGACCCCTCCAGGTCATCCGCAGGGCGCATTGCAGAATCACCTTCAGGCAGTTCAGGATCACACCATTCCATTTCTTCTCCAGGGCCGACCAGCAGCGTTCGATCGGATTGTACTTGCTGTGGTAGGGCGGATAGTACACCAAGCGTAACTCCAACCCCGACCAGTCGGCAAACTGCACCATCCGCTTGAGAAACTGGGTCCGCCGACCCGAGTTCTTTGGACCGTTGTCCAGATAGATCACCAGGCGTTTGATGTGTCCGTAGAATGCCCGAACATGCTGCCACCACATCTGCAAGGCATCGGCCCAAACGTCGCTGGTCTCCCGCGACCCGAACAACAGGGTCAACGCTCCCGCCACCACCATCAGGATACCGAAGGGGACCTGTTTCTCCTTGGCGGGCGGATCGTGATCCCATCCCTTGGTCACTTGACCGTTGGCGTCGGTCCTGGTTTTTCCCCCCACGAGCATAATCGCCCAGCGCTACCTTCGCCTTGGTGTCCATGGAGATCTCCAGGGTTTCGGGATCGCTGCGAGCCTGTTGCTGCACCTCCTTCACGTTGGCAAAAATTGCGTCGGTCTCTTTGGTCTTCTTCAGCGGTTTGCCTTTCTGAATCCGCTTGAGCCGGTAGTTCATGCGGTTGAGGATGTCCCGCAGGGTGCGTTCGCTGGGCAACTTTTCTGAGGGATGGCCCGTGGCGATCAAGGCCTCTCGCACCTCCGCTGCCGACAGGTTCGTGTACCGTCGCGACGACTTCAGTTGCGGATCGGCGTAGGTACGAGGCTCGACGATCGCACGGATATCCGCAGCCAGTTGCGGGTCCTTCTCTTCGCTGCGCAAGCGGCCTCGTGCGGCGAAGTTCTCCAGGCAGCGAATCCCTTGACGAGACTCGTGCAGTCCCTTCAGGACCGTTTCGCGTCCCCACCCGAAGCATCGTTCGGCTTGACGGGCACTGCCTTCGCAGAGTTCCGTGGTCACCTCGGCCATGAATAACCGGCGTTGGTATCCGGTCAGCCGTCTGGCTCCCGAACAGATCAAGGTGTCAAAGCACTCGATGGACCCTTCCATGACGGTTCTCCTCCCCGGTGTAGAGACAGCGACAGCCATGGCTGCAAGCTCGTATCATATCACAGAGGTGGGGAAGCTCAATCCCGGGTAGATCTCGACCTGCCGGTCGCCTTATACTGCATGTTCCTTTGCATTTCCCGCGAGATGACTGTCCCCGTCACGATCGCTTGAGTACACACATGGCCACACCAAACGATTCTCCTCGGACGACCCAAGACGAAATCCAGTGCCGGAGGAAGATGAGATTGTGACTTCCGAACGCAAGAATTCTCGAACCGAAAGCGAGCCAGTTCATGGGCGTTGTTGAGATCAAGCAGCCCGAAGCGACGAGGCTGGAACTCGGACCCGAGCTGGCCGGCACTCTCATGACCCCCAACGAGTTCCACGGTGCGGACGAAGTCGATGAGGACTTCCGTTACGAGTTGATCCATGGAGTGCTGGTCGTGACACCGCCGCCCCTCGAAGAAGAGCGTGGGCCCAATGAAGAGCTCGGTGTGCTGCTCCACCTCTACCGAATGCAGCATCCCCAAGGCTCCGCACTCGACGATACGCTCTCCGAACAGCATGTTTCCACGCACGACAGCAGCCGCCGGGCCGATCAAGTCATCTGGGCCGGGCTTGGACATGCTCCGAACCCGCGCAAGGATCTTCCGACGATCGTCGTCGAGTTCGTCACCGAAGGCAAAAGGAACCGCCTGCGTGATTACCACGAGAAACGCGCCGAGTACCTTGCGGCAGGCGTCCGCGAGTACTGGATCATCGACCGCTTCGCCCGAACACTGAGAGCGTGCCGTATCGACAGCCCGGACGTGCAGATCCCACACGACGGAACCTATCAGACGCCTTTACTCCCGGGCTTCGACCTTCCCCTGGCCAGGCTGCTCGCGGTCGCCGATCGCTGGCGGGCGAGCAAGGAAAGCTAACTCGAGAGGTCGAGTTTTCACAAGCCTTCATTTCGGTGCAGGCGACGGGTCCATGGAGCTCAGCCGCCACGGCTCCTACGCTCCACTCG
>JAFAHT010000429.1 GCA_019237095.1 Planctomycetaceae bacterium | reverse complement strand
TAGCAAGCGCCGTGCGGCTCTCGGAATTCCGCAAGCAACCCCGAGGGCCCAAGAAGCCCCGCCCCAAGCGGCAAAGCGGGGCCAAGGTCAAGCACGTGGCGACGGCCAAACTGCTCCAGACACACAAGATCAAAACACGAAAACGTCACAATCAGTGTACAACATAATATCTACACAAGGCTGGCTACGTAGTGCCGACTGAACCTGCCGGCATCGATGCCTTCCGCCGGAGCCGTCACGATTCATCGGCCAGTTCGACCGTCACTTCGACAGATCCGGCAACGTCGAGAACCTCCACGCCGGACTCGATCTTCCCCAGGACGATGATGCCGGGATGGGGGATCTTCTGACCGTCGTGGCGATAGAAGACGGCCACGTCAGGGCCAGGAGCCCAATAGGCAACGTCTCCGACTTCGTACGTATGCGACCGCTTGCCGCCTTCCGAGATCGCTCGCGGCAGGTGGGCGAACTTCTCCCGGCGGAACAGGTCGTTCAGCGGCAGCGGCAGCGGCAGGAGGGACACGAAGTCCCGGGTGGTTTCGCTGTCGATCAGAGTTGCCGTGAGTGCCGTGACTTCGACCGTTAGCCTTATCTTCATGCTGCCCGTCCTCTTCAGGGGATGTTCATTTGGCGGCTCCGGTGGGCCCTCCGGCCGTGCCGAGGCGTTCGCCTCCCACCGCTGAAAGGCCCTGTCCAAGGCGAAAAATCACTTGCGATACTGTTCGTCGCTCACGTGTTCCAGCCAATCGACGACCTTACCGTCGAGCTGTTCCTGGATGGCGATATGCGTCATGGCCGTGGTAGGCGAGGCACCGTGCCAATGCTTCTCGCCCGGCGGGAACCAGACCACGTCACCGGGATGGACTTCCTCGACCGAGCCGCCCTCGCGCTGGACCCAGCCGCAACCGGCCGTGACGATGAGGGTCTGCCCCAGCGGGTGGGTGTGCCACGCCGTCCGGGCTCCGGGCTCGAACGTGACGCTGGCACCGGCCGCACGTGCCGGGGCCTTCGTTTGGAACAGCGGATCGATGCGGACCGTGCCGGTGAACCAGTCGGCCGGTCCCTTGGCAGACGGCTGCGACCCAATTCGCGTGATATCCATCTCGGCCTCCTGTGTTGTGGTTAAACGTGCTTCGGCGTGGGTGCGGCGAATCGCCGGGATGGCGAGCACGGTGCCAGCGGTTGTCAGAAAGGTGCGGCGGGAAAGGGACATGGATGTCGACGCCTCACAAATCCTAGCGACCGGTCATCTGCTCCAGATGTTCGGGGTAGCGAGCCCCTTGCACCGTGATCCTGGAAGCGGCGCTCTCGATCTCGCGGAGATCGTCGGCCGTGAGTTCGACGGCGGCCGCCCCGAGGTTCTCGTCCAGGCGATGCAGCTTCGTGGTGCCCGGGATCGGAACGATCCACGGCTTCTGGGCGAGGAGCCACGCGAGCGCGATCTGGGCAGGCGTCGCCCCCTTCCGCTCGGCGATCTGTCCGAGCAGGTCGACCAGGGCTTGGTTCGCCTTCCGTGCCTCCGGCGTGAAGCGAGGGATGGTGTTGCGGAAGTCGGAGCTGTCGAACGCGGTGCTCTCGTCGATCTTCCCCGTGAGGAAGCCCTTGCCCAGGGGGCTGTAGGGGACGAAGCCGATCCCGAGCTCCTCGAGCGTCGGCAGCACCTCCGCCTCAGGCCGTCTCCACCACAGTGAATATTCGCTCTGGACCGCGGCGACCGGCAGGACGGCCTGTGCCCGGCGGATGGTCTGTGCTCCCGCCTCGGAGAGGCCGAAGTGCTTGACCTTGCCCTCCCGAATCAGGTCCTTCACCGCCCCCGCCACGCCCTCGATCGGCACGTCCGGGTCGACGCGGTGCTGGTAGAACAGGTCGATGGCGTCGACCTTGAGCCGCTTGAGCGAGCCCTCGGCGACCTCCTTGATGTGCTCCGGACGGCTGTTCAGGCCCGGCAAACCCTTCATCCCGCGGGGATCGAGCTTCGGGTCGAGGTCGAACCCGAACTTGGTGGCGATCACCACCTGTCCGCGGAAGGGGGCGAGGGCTTCACCGACGAGCTCCTCGTTCGTGAACGGGCCGTACACCTCGGCGGTGTCGAAGAACGTGACGCCGCGTTCGACGGCCGACCGGATCAAGGAGATCGCCTCCTGCTTGTCCATGGCCGGGCCATAGCTGAAGCTCATCCCCATGCAGCCGAGCCCGATGGCCGAGACTTCCAGGTTGCTCTTCCCGAGTTTGCGCATCTGCATTTGTTTCTCCTTCAAGGTGCCGTCTGTACGCTCGCCTCACCGACAAAGCTGTTCGCTCTACTCAGCCGGAGGGGACTCACAGCTCCTGGCGCGTGGGCCGGAACAGGATCTCGTTCATGTCCACATCGTCCGGCTGGCTTATGGCGAAGGCGACGGCCCGCGCGAACGAATCGGCAGGGATCGCGACCTCCCCATAGAACTTCTGGATCCTCTCGGCGACGTCCGGCTCGGTCACGCTGTTCGGCAGCTCCGTGGCGACCGCGCCCGGCGAGATCACCGTCGTGCGGATGTTGTAGGGCTTTACCTCCTGGCGCAGCCCCTCGGAGAGGGCCCGCACGGCGTGCTTGGTCGCCGCGTAGACCGCGAAGCCGGGGCCGACCTTGTGGCCGGCCACGGAGGAGACGTTGATGATGTGCCCGGCCTTCTGCCGCTGCATGTGCGGCAGCACCGCGGCGATGCCGTACAGCACGCCCTTGATGTTCACGTCGACCATCCGGTCCCACTCGTCGACCCTGAGGCGCTCGAGCGGCGCCTGCGGCATGAGCCCGGCGTTGTTGATCATGACGTCGATCCGCCCGTACGCCTGCACGGCCGCGTCGACCAATCCCTTCATCTGGTCGCGGTGGGTGACGTCTGTCGTCACGGCGAGTGCCTTGCCGCCGCTACCGGTCAGCTCGTCCGCCAACGACTGGAGGCGTTCGACTCGCCGTGCCCCCAGCACGACGCTCGCCCCCTGAGCGGAAAGGAGCCGGGCGGTCGCTTTGCCCAGCCCGCTGCTCGCACCCGTGATGACGACGACTTTTCCTTCGATGTTCTCGCTCATGTCGCTCTCCGTGTTCCGCTCACCGAGGGGCGATTTGCCCCCCCGATGCCGATGCCTCCCGGATTGGCTCTCCTGAGATTCATTAGAGGCCAGCGGCCCGGAAACGGAAAGGAACGTTCCTCCAAAAGGTTTGCCTAATCCTGTTGGGACCCAGAAAAACTACCCACGGCATATGGAACTTTGTAACCTAATACTTGGGAACTCTAGCAAGACCGGAGGGCGGGATGGACGGCCAGAAGGATACTCGCAAGCGGCTCGCCAGCCTCCTCAATGCGGTGGCTGTTCACGAGGGGACGCAACGGACGCTGGTCGAAGGCGTGGAAGTGACCCGCAGGTCGCGGCCGTCGTCCCGCACCCCGGTGGTCTATCAGCCAAACATTGTCGTTGTCGGCCAGGGCCGGAAGCGGGGCTATCTCGGCGACAAGGTGTATCAATACGACCCGTTCAACTATCTCGTCCTGTCGGTGCCGCTCCCGGCGGAGTGCGAATGGGAGGCCAGCCCCGAGGAGCCCTTGCTCCTGGTCGCCATCAACGTCGACCCGACCATGCTCGGCGAGATGCTGCTTGAGATGGACGAGCCCTTGTCGCCGGTCGGCACGACCCCGCGGGGTATCTCCACGACCCCGATGAGCGAGGAGTTGGGTGGGGCCGTCATCCGGCTCCTTGAGTGCCTCAAGTCCCCGCTCGATAGCCGCATGCTCGGCCGCCAGACGGTCCGCGAAATCGTCTACCGCGTGCTTTGCGGAGAGCAGGGAGGGGCACTGCGTGCCCTGGCCAACCGGGACGAGCACTTCACCCGCATCGCCCGGGTCCTGAAGCACATCCACGCCGAGTACGCGAGACCGCTCAGTGCCGAGGAGATGGCGAGGCGGGCTGGGATGAGCGTCTCGGCCTTCCATCACAACTTCAAGCTCGTGACGGCCAGCTCCCCGCTCCAGTACCTCAAGCGAATTCGGCTCGACCAGGCGAGGCGGCTGATGGCCCACGACGGGTACAACGCGGGCACCGCCGCGAGGGCGGTCGGGTATGAGAGCCCATCGCAGTTCAGCCGGGAGTTCAAGCGGCTCTTCGGCGTGACGCCCGTCGAGGACGCGGGGCAGACGCGGGCCCGCCTCGTGGCCGGTTGAGGCCAGTCGATACCGACCGCCGGGAGCCACCGCCGTATTCGTCTCAAAAACGACCGAATACGGGACGGGGCGGTGGGACCGTGTAACCGGTCCTTGCGCAGCCAATAATCCGTCCCGCTCCTCATCCCGAAATCAAAGTCCCGGAGTTTGACGCGCGGAGCGGGTTTCGGGACGATGGGCGACCGGAGGGTGCCATGCTCATCGGCTACGCGCACGTCTCCACCGCCGACCAGAAGTTCGACCTCCAGAAGGATGCCCTGACCAAGGCCGGGTGCGAGCGCATCTTCATCGACACCTCCGGCGGGGCCAGAGCCGAGCGGACGGGCCTGGAGCAGGCCCTCAGCTTCGCCCGCAAGGGGGACACCGTCGTCGTCTGGAAGCTCGACCGCCTCGGCCGGTCACTCCGCCACCTCGTCGAGACGCTCGCCGCTCTCCGGGAGCGGGGGATTGGATTCCGGAGCCTCCAGGAGAGCATCGACACGACTACCAGCGGCGGCAAGCTGGTCTTCCACGTCTTTGCCGCCCTGGCCGAGTTCGAGCGGGATCTCATCCGCGAGCGGACCAGGGCCGGGCTCGACGCGGCTCGGGCGCGCGGCAAGAGGGGCGGGCGGCGGCCCAAGCTCGACGACAAGAAGCGGGCCCAGGCATTCACCCTGCACCACGACAAGTCCAACACCATCGACGACATCTGCCGGACGCTTCGGGTCGGCCGGAGCATGCTGTACCGCTGCCTGGCCCAAGGCTGCAACATCGGCCTGACCCGAATGGCCCAGATCTCCGATCGCGCTTATGACCGCCTGGCCTGGTGCACGACCTGGTACCTCCGCGAGGAGACGCTCCCGGCGGCGGTCGCCGCGACCGTGAACTTCCAGCACCGTCATCCCATGAGCCGGCACTGGGGCGGGGGCACCCTCTCATCGTCGGACGGCCAGCGGTTCCCGGTCTCGGGCAAGGTCCGCAACGCCACGGCCCTGCCGCGCTACTTCGGCTACGGCCGGGGCGTGACCTTCTACACTTGGACTTCGGACCAGTTCTCGCGGTATGGCACCAAGGTCATCCCGGCCACGGTGCGGGACGCGACCTAACGTGCTCGATGAGATCCTGGACAACGAAACCGAGCTGCCGATCCTCGAGCACACCACGGATACGGCGGGTTATACCGAGATCGTCTTCGCCCTGTTCGACCTGCTGGGCCTGCAATTCAGCCCGCGGATCCGCGACCTGGGCGATCAGCAGTTGTATCGCCTCGACCGGAGCCGGACCTATCCGAATCTCGAGCCCCGGCTCAAGGGCCGGATCCGCCGTGATCGGATCCTGCGCCGGTGGGATGACCTGCTGCGGGTCGCGGGATCGCTGAAGCGGGGATGGGTCACCGCCTCGCTGCTGATCAGCCGGCTCCAGTCCTACCGCCGCCAGAACGCCCTGACCCGCGCCCTGCTGGAATACAGCCGCCTGGTCAAGACGATCTTCATCCTGCGGTATCTGGAGAGCGGGCAGTTCCGACGCCGGATCAACACCCAGCTCAACAAGGGGGAGGCGCTGCACCCGCTGCGGGAGTTCCTGTTCTTCGCCAATCGGGGCAAGATCCGGCGGAAGCAGGAGGAGGAGCAGGTGCGCCAGGCGACCTGCCTGAACCTCCTGACCAACGCGGTGATCGCGTGGAATACAGTCTACATCGCGGCGGCGATTGACCGGCTTCGCATCGACGGGCATCCGGTTCAAGAGGCCGATCTGGCTCATCTGTCACCCTGCCGGCACGAGCACATCAACCCCTACGGCAAGTATGCCTTCGAGGTGAGCGAGGACCTCCGCGGGGCCACGCTCCGCCCGCTCCGGTCCGGGCGATCCCCGGCTTAGAGCGGTTTTCAGATGCATTGCATGCGCCGCGGCTCTCGCCCCCCCTACCCCCCCTTCGCAAGGGGGGAAAGTTGGCGGTGTCTGGTCTTTTTTCCCCCCTTGCGAAGGGGGGAAACAGGGGAGTTCTTCGAGTGCCTCTGCGTTACGCCAGGTTCGGCATCCAGGCGATTGAAAACCGCTCTAGCGACGTTTTGTGTCCATCTGCTACGGGAAGGCCATGAACGCCCCGGCCTGCTCGTTGCGGGCCAGAACAGTCGCGATCCTGCCGCAGCGCCCCAGGGCGTCGTAAACTGCCGTCGAGTGCGACCCGGGCATGCCGAATACGTGGTCAACGCCGCGGCTGATGAGGCCCTCCACCAGTACGTCGGCACCTGTTCTGGCCATCTTCCCGGCGCTCCGAAGGAATGTCCTGGCACTTCGAAGGCCCAGAGCTTAACGTGGTGGGCGCCCACGGGAGACGCTTGCCCACCAGTCTATCGTCTTCCAGGGAACAAGACAGAGAAGGAAAGCGGCACAAGAGAGTTAAGCCGGAAGAAAGCCGCCGTGACCAGCAGGGTCTTGCAAAGGGAATGAGGCTGTGACATAGTTCACGATCTCCCCCCCGCGCCCAAGCTCTGGTCGCGAATCGCGGAAGGATGGCATCAAGAAGGAATGTAACCTCATGAAGTGGCAGGTTGGTCTCTACGCAGCCGCCGTCTTGATTCCGCTGGCCGCGTTCGCGATCGAAGTGATCTTCATCCGGCAGTTGAAACGGCTCTGTGCGTATCTCGCCACCGGCGCGATCGGTCTCTCGTTTCTGCTCAGCCTGGTTGGTTTCGTCGATTATTACGCGATCGAAGCGCAAGGGGTCTGGGCCGAGCACCATGCCGAGGCCGAGCCAGGCGTACTCGGAGAGAACACAGGGGCGGCCCTGCGCCATCACGAGGCTCACGGACCGCACGTCTGGCAAGCGAGCTTCGACTGGGTGCTACTCGGGGGCAAGCCACTCGCCGGCCCGACCAATGATCCCCTGGCCGGCAAGACGCTCAGCTTTCCCCTGGGCGTGTACATCGACAACCTGTCGGTGGTCATGTTCCTGATGGTCACGCTCGTCGCAACGTTGATCCACATCTATTCGATGGGGTACATGCACGACGATTCGCGATATCCGCGGTTCTTCGCCTTCCTCTCGCTCTTCTGTTTCTCGATGCTTGGGCTCGTGGCCTCATCGAATGTGTTCATGATCTTCATTTTCTGGGAGCTGGTCGGCATCTGCTCCTACCTCTTGATCGGCTTCTGGTACGAGGAGAAGACCAACTGCGACGCGGCCAACAAGGCGTTCATCGTCAACCGGATTGGCGACGTCGGGATGCTGGTCGGCTTGGGACTCTTGTGGACGAGCCTGGGCACGTTCAACTTTCAGGAGATCAGCGAGGGTTTGCATGGCCCGACGGGTGAATTCAACAGAGTTCAGGAGGTTGTCGAGTTCCACTCCCCCGAGGCTGGCGCCGAGCACGTACCGCCCGTGCAGATGCCTTACTGGCTGCTGAGCGTCGCCGGCCTGGGGATCTTCGCCGGCTGCGTGGGCAAGAGCGCCCAGTTTCCGCTGCACGTCTGGTTGCCCGACGCGATGGCCGGGCCGACGCCGGTCTCGGCCCTGATCCATGCCGCGACCATGGTGGCCGCCGGGGTCTATCTCGTGGGACGGTTCTTCCCCGTGTTCACGGCCCCCGTCTTGCTTTACATCGCCTATACCGGGGGAATTA
>JAFAHT010000586.1 GCA_019237095.1 Planctomycetaceae bacterium | reverse complement strand
CCGAGACCCGCCGCGCCTTCACCCTGATCGAGCTCTTGGTGGTGATCGCCATCATCGCCGTGCTGATCGCGTTACTTCTCCCCGCCGTCCAGGCGGCGCGAGAAGCAGCGCGGCGGATGCAGTGTGTCAACAACCTGAAGCAAATCGGGCTGGCGCTGCACAATTACCACAGCTCAAACGACTGCTTTCCCCCAGGCGCGCTGTTGATCTACAACTTGAATGGCACCACCTCGACGGGCAGCAGTGCGGCCGCGCACGTTCGACTCTTGGGGTTCCTCGAACAGCAGCCGCTCTACAATGCCGTGAACTTTGACCTCGGCTTTCCGATTAGCCAGACGGTCAACGCCCAAACCCTGGCGAACTCGACGATCAACGGCACCCGATTGAATGTCTTCCTTTGCCCGTCGAGCAACTGGCCCTCGTGGAACTTGAACACATACGGCTACACCTTCCAGGCGCCCGGCAACAGCTATTTCGCCTCCTTCGGGTCGAGCCTCGAATTCCAATCGACAATGACGGGTGGTCCTCCCAATGGCGTGTTCTCGTATGGAGCTGTCGTGACATTGGCGGGTATCACCGACGGTTCGAGTAACACGATCGCGTTCGCGGAGTGGAAAATTGGCGATGGAAATGATAATCAAATCTCAATTCCTTCAGACATCGTCGATCTAGGACTCTATCCCCCCGGGGTTTCTCGGAACACGCCGCAGATGTCGATGCCCGTGGGGGCGGCCGCTTTCCAACAGTGGCTGCCCCTCTGCGCGGCCGCTCTCACAATCGATCGGTCGGCGCACCACACGTCGTTCCTCGGGGAGTCGTGGACATTCGCCGACGTGGCCTACACGATGGGAAACGTCTTGCTCGCCCCCAACCCTCCTTATCCGAATTGCAACACGAGCTCGCTCGCCACGGACACGCTCCAAGACCCTGGAATGTTTGGGATGGCAAGCTGGCACTCGGGCGGGGCGAACATTCTGCTGTGTGATGGCTCGGTTCGGTTTCTCAAGGACAGCACCAGCCAACCTGTCGTCTGGGCGCTGGGCTCTCGCGGCCAAGGCGAGGTGATTTCGGCCGATTCCTATTGAACGGCCCGGTTGTACCAAGATCCGACACGCGCGACCCAATCCCAGAACTTACTTCGCATCAACAGTCGGTGGAGATGGCCATGCCGGAGACCCTCAGAACGACATTCGACCAGCCGGTCGTAGGGTCGGTCTCACCCGTCGAGCTGTCACGATCGGCTTCACGCTCCCACGCCCGCGTGCGCTACAACGTCACGCTCAAGCTTGTCCGCCGCGTGCACATGTACTTTGGCCTATTCCTGACTCCATGGGTCTTTCTCTACGGCGTCTCGGCCTTTCTGTTCAACCATCCCGACGCCTTTGCCGACCGAGAGTTGCGCACACTGGAGCGGTCCGAGACTGCCGGCACTTCCCTTGAGGCGATGCCAGATGCACCCGCGCTCGCGGCCCGGGTCGTCGAAGCTCTGAACGCCCGCGCTGGCGGCAGATCTTACCGCCTGCACAACTCCGACTACGCGACGCTTTCGCGGCCGCTCACCGTGACCGCGACCGGCCGTGGGCGGGAACACGCTGTCCGATACGATTTCGACTCCGGCGCGGTGACCATCCGGTCGACGCCCCCGGCCGGCCGTTCTCCCCAAGGCCTGCCGGACGGAGAGATCCTGCGCCTCGAAGACCCGCCACGCGAACGTCTGGCTCGGGGTGTCCCCGTGTTGCTGAGCCGGCTCGGGATCGAGACCGACGGGGTTTCCATCCGCAACCCTCCGGACCTCGTCTTCGACCTCGACGCGGAGGGCGAGCGGTTGCGTGTCGCCTACAACATCCAGACGGAGCGGCTGTCGGTCCGCCCGGTCGACGACCCGGCGGGTCGACTCTCCAACCGACGGTTTCTCACCGGGCTACACCTCGCGTTCGGCTACCCCTCGCGCCCGGGCGCCCGCTGGCTCTGGGCGGTCGTGGTCGATATGATGGCCGCGGCCATGGTCGTCTGGGGGGGCTCAGGCCTGCTGATGTGGTGGCAGATGAAGTCTTTGCGACGGTGGGGGGCTGTCGCCCTCGCCGCGAGCGTGGTCGCGGCCACTTGTCTGGCTCTGGCGATGCACGCCGTGCTCTCCCGCTAATCAAAATTGAGTGTCAGAAGGAATCCTACCATCAGAAAGGGATAGTGAGATATGGATCTAATGCATCACGTGTTCGGCGACGACATGGCGGCGACATACGAGACGCCTACGAACGGCGTGACCGTGTCGGCGTGATCGCCTTCCGCGGGCCCGAGGCCGAGTTGCTCATGCCTCCGACAGACAGCGTCGAGTCGGCCGAGCAGCGGCGCCCGCTGGCCGGGCGCGATAGGAATCGAACGAATGAAGGACACTCTGATGGCGAGGTTGATCATCGCGGGGACGAGTAGCGGGGTCGGGAAGACGACGATCACTGCCGGCTTGATCGCGGCCCTGCGCGTCCGGGGGCTTTCGGTCCAGGCGTTCAAGGTCGGCCCCGATTACATCGACCCGACCTACCACACGCTGGCCGCCGGCCGCCCTTGCCGCAACCTCGACGCCTGGATGGTTCCGCCGGATCGCGTGCTTGCCTCGTTCCGTCGCGCGACGCGCGACGTCGATGTGACGGTGGTCGAGGGGGTGATGGGCCTCTACGACGGCTTCGGCTATGACGACGAGGCGGGAAGCACGGCCGCGGCGGCCAAGCTCCTGGAAGCCCCCGTCGTCCTGGTTGTCGACGCCTCCAAAATGGCCCGGAGCGCCGGGGCGATCGCCCTGGGCTATCGGCAATTCGACCCGGATCTGAACCTTGCGGGGTTCATTGCCAACCGCGTTGGCGGCGATGGGCACGGCCGGGGAGTCGCGGCGGCCATTGAGCGGGCGACGGGCCTGCCGGTCTTCGGCTGGCTGCCCCGCGACCCGCGGCTCGCGATACCCGAGCGATATCTGGGACTCGTCCCCACCCGCGAGCCCGGCCGGTGGACCGACTTCGTCCATTCCGCCGGGGAGATCGTCGCGAGTCACCTCGACCTTGACCGCATCCTCACGGTCGCGCGTCAAGCCCCACCGCCGTGCGAAGCGGTACGGGAGGAGACGATCGATTCGCCTGAAACGCACGCCAGTGGTGAGCGTCCGGTGATCGCAGTGGCGAGCGACGAGGCGTTCCATTTCACTTATCCCGAGAACCTCGAGCGCCTCGAAGCCGCCGGCGCCGAGATCGCCTTCTTCAGCCCGTTGCGCGACGGCCGATTGCCTCCCCGGACCGCGGGCGTGATGCTCAGCGGCGGTTTCCCGGAGCTGTACGCGACGGATCTCTCCGGCAACGTCCCCCTGCACGCGGCCTTGCGTGATGCGCACGACGGGCGGATGCCGATCTACGCAGAATGCGGCGGCCTGATGTACTTGACCGAGGCTATCGTCGACGACCAAGGGCGCGAACATCCCATGGCCGGGTTGCTGCCGGGTCGGTCGGCGATGTCCGGC
>JAFAHT010000539.1 GCA_019237095.1 Planctomycetaceae bacterium | reverse complement strand
CCGATTCCCACGTGGAGCACAACGGCCCCGGCCAGCATCAACGGGCGCAGGCGGGGTCGCCAGATGAGGACACAGAAGAAGATTTCCCAGAGAACGGACAGGTGGGTGACGAGGTTCAGCAGCCGAGGGTGCCAGGCCAGCCAGGTCATGTCGATCGACTGGTACTCCAGATTCGAGAACGCCCGCCACATCGCCTCGCCCGTCCACCATGCCTCGCCCTGCAACTTCGAGATGCCGGCGAAGAAGTAAATGACGCACATGTGGACGTTGATCAGCCGCAATGCCAGATTCGCCCGGGCACTTGGCGCCGGACGCGACGCGGCCGAGCCCCTCCATCGCCTGGCAATGAGGCGGTCGAGCGAGAGGGCCTGCCCGCTCGGTCCGATAGCAAGATACAAGGTCAGCATGGCGTTGATCTGGTCGAGGCCGAATGTGGCTTGCGGCACGCGGTGGGCAAACGAGATTACGACCAGCAGAGACAGGACCGAGGTCACTCGGGTGAAGAGGCCCAACGTGAACAGCAGGAGGACGGCCATGGAAAACCCGTAGACTGGCCACATCCATCCGTCCGCGACAATCCACCAGAAGGAGTATGTGTACTGATCTTGCTGGATCGCCCGCACCAGCGCCGGGCTCAGCCAGCTTACCGGGCCAAGGAACTGACCCAGCACAAGACCCCAGACGGCGTGCGTGTAAAGGAGCATCAGGCCGGTCAGGATCCGGAGCAGCCCCAGCAGGGTGGGATCGGCCGGTCTGAACCAGAAGGCATCCCAGTCATCGGCAAGCGACCGCGCCCTGGCCGTCAGGTCGCGGACAACCGGGTTCAGTAACCGTCGCATGGGAAATCCCCTAATGGATGATCCTCATAACTTTCCGGATCGGTCAGTCGCCCACCCTCACGGATTCTCTCCATCGACGACAGCAGATGGGTCTGCTGGATCAGCTTCACCCGAGAGGCGCCGTACTCGCGGCCAAGATGCCGCGCGTACGATTCATGCCACTGGTCGCGAAATTCCTCGGGTGATTGATTCATGTGTTCGGTCAACATGAAGTACCGGTGGTAGAGCAAACGGGGCTGAGTCACTCGGTTGGGGATTCGCCCGTGGACGACGGTCCCGTCCGGGCGCTCGGCCTCGAACGACAGGAGGGTGCTTTCCTCGGGCTCGGGCGCGAAGAAGTGGTAGCCGTGGTCGAGGTACAAGGCTTCGAGATAAGGCTGGCACACGTCATGTACCGAACGTGCGAGTTCGGACGATGGGTACATTGCCGCCGGGGCGACGATGATGGCAACGAGATGGAAAACGAGCCAGAGGTTAACCATCCAGCGCCAGGATCGGCGACCGTTACGATGCCACGGAGGGGCCAGTCCGGGCATGGCAAGCCGGGAATGCGCGTCAGGGTTCACGACATGATCTCCCATCGGCAGATACCGCAACCTTCAGGAACTGTCGGGGAGGACGCGTCCTTCCTTCCTCCCCGGCATGAGTTGGCCGTCGGGCGCCCACAGGCAGTCTCCATCCGTTCCGTCGAGCCAATGACTGTATAATCGAGGGATGTCAGTAGGATCCGCCGCTCGATCCGCCGCCACTGCTGTGGTGCAGCAATCCGCCGATTGATCCACCGCCGCTGGATCCGCCGCCGTGGTGAAGGAACCCGCCACCGCTGGATCCGCCGCTGGAACCCCACGAATCCGCGAACGCAGGCCCCGCCCCGAGGGCCAAGGCCAGAACGCTCGATGAGGCAAGAGTGAATAACGACCGCCGAGTCTTCATCATGGGAACTCCTCGTGTGTTGTGAATTGCTTTTGGTGTCGTCACCAATGTCCTGAACAGAAGATGTCGTCCGATTTCACTGTCACCTGTCCATCCTCACCCGCTCTCTCATGCGACTGCCGTGTCACAGTTCCTCAGCCTGTTACCCGCCGGGACTCGTCCCGCCGGTTCAGACCCCGTCGACAGAAACTCCCTGAGCCGGTTGCAGCCGCCCGCCGTTACTGAAAGGTTCGGAATGCGCAGAATGACTTCTGCCCCTGGCGCGGGATGTCAGTCCCCGCCAATTTGGATAACATAAGGGCTTTGGATGGACTGGCGAGAAAAATCATGCTGCAAGTTCTGGATAAAGTCAAGGAGACTTCAGAAAGATGACTCCAGTTCCTGCACGGTAAGTCGGGGAAGATGAATGGGAGCTGGCAGCGCAGCGGCTGCCTGGCAGCGCCTGACCGCCCCTTCCTACTTCAAGCTCCGGCCCGGCAAGGCGATGAGAATGGCGCGCGAAAACTCGCTTTTTCGCTATCAACATTTTCATCGCGATCAGCCGATGAAAGGCTATAACCCGCCAAGTCGGATCGGCCGCGCGGCGCGTTCCGTTCAGGAGGGACAGGGGGTGGAGCCAAGCCCGATGGAACGATTCTGCTTCGCAACAATCATCGTCGCGACCTTGATGCTCCATGGGTTCGAGCCGTTGCCGTGCCGCGCCCAGACCGCGTCGCCGCCGGCGCCGTTGCCGCCGGCCCTGCCGCACCGGCGGCCAATTCCGCCTCCCCGGCCGGCGAGCGACTTCGGGACCGTGAAGCTGAAGCAAGCACCGCTCGAACCGACTGACCTACGCTTTCCAATCAACCTTGCCACCGCCCTGCGACTCTCTGACGCCCGGCCGCTAATGGTGGCCGCCGCCCAGGCCAGCGTGTGGGTGGCCGAAGCGCAGCTCACACGGGCCAAGGTCCTCTGGGTTCCTCAACTCAATATAGGCTTCGATTATATCCGACACGACGGCGGCGGCCCGGATTTCAACAAGGGAATCATGACAGCGCCGAGTGTCAACTACTTTTACGGCGGTGCCGGCCTGTGGGAGATCCAGGCCTTGACCGATGTCATCTTCGAGCCCCTGGCCGCGAGGCAGGTTCTGAATTCCCGGCAAGCGGACATCCAGACCGCCAAGAACGACTCGCTGCTCATGACAGCCAATGCTTACTTCAGCGTGCACCAGTATCGGGGAATGTATGCGGGCGCCCTCTACGCCGTCGAGCTGGGGCACGACCTGGTCGATCGGATCACGCGCCTGAGCAAGGATCTGGTCCCCAGGATCGAGATCGATCGGGCCAGGAACATGCTCAACGACCTCGAGCAGCTGGCGACTTCGGCGCGCGAGATGTGGCGCGTGCACAGCGCCAACCTGACCCAGGTCTTGCGGCTCGACCCCCGCGCGGTCGTCGTGCCGCTCGAGCACGATCACCTCCAGGTCACCTTGATCGACCCGGCCCGGACGCTCGACGACCTGATCCCGGTCGGCCTGACCAACCGCCCCGAGCTCGCCTCGTACCAGGCGCTTGTCCAGGCAGTGGCAGCGCGGATCCGCCGGGAGAAGGGGCGCATGCTCCTCCCCAGCATTCTACTCAACGGCTTCCAGACTCCCGGCGAGTTTCTCCAGGCCGGGATCTTCGGCTTGGGTCCCAACAACAGCCTCAACCAGTGGGTCGGCCGGGAGGACATAAGCGTACAGTTCCTGTGGCAGCTCGATGCCTTGGGGATCGGGAACCTGGCGCGGATCAAGGAGCAGCGCGGTGAGCAGTCGCGGGCCATCATCGAGCTCTTCAAGACCCAAGACATGGTGGCGGCGGACGTGACCCGTGCCCTGGCGCGACTCCAGTCGGCGGCAGCCCGGGTGTATCAGGCCGATCGCTCCTTGCGCGCGTCCCTCATCGCCTTCAACGGGAACTACGAGGGCCTGAAGCAAACTACCCGTTTTGGCGACGTCCTGGTCGAGGTCTTCCGGCCGCAGGAAGTGGTCTTCGCGCTCTTGCTTTTGAAGATCACCATCGACGAGTACTTCACCACGGTCGCCGACTACAACCGGGCGCAGTTCGAGCTGTTCCACGCGCTGGGCTACCCCGCCCGCGAAATCGCAAGCATCCATCCCCCCGGCGACATCCAGCCGGTGGACACGGCGCGACCCTCCTACCTGCCGCCGGTGGGCAATGGTCCGCCCCCAGCAACCCGCTAGAGCGCCAGCTCGCTCGCACCGACTAGAATCTGTGATATATAAGAGTAAGCGGTCCGCGATGCGGCCGGACCCGGGGACCGGGTAGAATCTGCATAGGAGACACACCGAGTCCCAGGGGGAACACGGCCGTGCACATCAACTCATCCATTGTGTCGCTCTTGTCGGGCGGCGGCAGACTCCCATTGAAGGCGCTTGCCCTGGCAGTAGTGATCTGGGTTTGCTCTGGCTCATCGGGCATGGCCCAGGGCGGCGGCCATGGCCCTTATGAAACGGGCTACGAAGTAGATGGCCCCCACCCGGGTTTTCTCGGCTTTGGTCTATCGTATCATCTGGGTTACGGCTACGGCGGCTATGGGGTGGGTGTTGGCAGCCACGGCGGCTATCCCTTTTACGGTGGGCGCGGTTATCCTCACGGCGAGCCGGTTCTCAATCGGTTTGGAAAGACTTCACGTCTTCCCGATTACGGCGGTCCCGGCTATTACGGCGGTCCCGGCTATTGCCACGATGGCCATTCCAACTACTTCGAAGGCATCGGCCCGCTTGTCGTCAATCGAGATGTGGTCAAAGTGGGCGAAGACAACGACCTCAGCCATGTCAGCGACTTCGGCCCCTTTACCGGGGTTCTTCCCTATCCCGAGTCGCTCTTCGCCCCTTACACGGCCGAGGCTGCGGGAACCAGCTCATCGCCCGGGGCGAGTGCTTCCGAGCCTTCCCCGCCCGCGACGCCCGCTCATGCCCTCTATATCGGGATCGACGAGGAGCCCGTCGTCGGTCCTGACGGCGTGCGGGGCGTGAGGGTCTCGAACGTCTATCCCGCGACCGCGGCTGAGAAGGCTGGCCTCCAGCCCGGCGACGTGATCCTGTCAATCAACGGCTACCTTACCGAGCGTCGCGGAGACCTGACCTGGATCGTCGCCAACGCGTCGCCCGACAAGGTCCTGCGGATGAACGTCCGCAAGGTGAGCGATGGCAAGGTTCACACCGTCACGGTCCAGCTCCCTGCCGAGCCCGTGGACACGTCGCGGCCTCCCTACCTGCCCCCCGTGAGCAACGGTCCGCCCCCGGCGTCTGGCTGAAGCACCTGGCTTTTCTCATTCTGGGCACGGCTAGAAAGGATGGACCTTTCGGCTCGGAAGTATTGATCAAGCCCGGCCGAATTACCGACGTATAGCAATGCTAGGGTTCGTACTTTCCAGGACCGGGAGGAGTCTTCGTCCATGCGCCAACGCTCGACCATGAGATTCTGCCCCGGTCTCGAGCAATTTGAAGAAAGACAACTGCTCAGTGCCGGTTCGTTGACGACTCACGCCGGCCCACAGATAAAGGACCTTCGCCGCCAGCCTGCACCTCCGGGAGCCTTTGGGTACCTCGCGTTCCGCGTCACCAACACGCCGTGGCAGTTGACCTACAAGCTGGTTCCTCCGTTCCAGCAGGTCCTGGTCCAGTCTCGCCAACCGGTGCCCGGCCAGGTCTACAACGTGCTCTCTATCGCCGTGAAGAACGGGACAGCGCAGACAATCGGTGCAAGTAGTGGTTTTACCGTAAGACTCCCCGGGGGCCACTCTTTGCCGATTCTTACGGGTACTGAGCAGTGGAAGCCGCAGCAAGTGATCGTCTTCTACGTTCTGACCAAGAAATACTATCCGCTGGCGCAGGTTCCTGGGGGTTTCCAGCTCGA
Organism: Planctomycetaceae bacterium; assembly: GCA_019237095.1. Lineage (GTDB taxonomy): Bacteria > Planctomycetota > Planctomycetia > Isosphaerales > Isosphaeraceae > Aquisphaera. The sequence continues at coordinate 6,161 of JAFAHT010000539.1, read as the reverse complement.
CCTCGGCGGCAGGTCATCAACACTCATACCGGGACCATCGGGGATTTTTCTCAGGCTCAAATACAATCCTGCCACGTTCGCCCGCACTCTCGATTCGATCGTTGCCTTTGGCCCGGGGAACCAGGGAGGCAAGGGCGCGAAATTTGGCCTGCCCAACACAGCAATCAACGAGTTCGTCGACGCGAGAACCCGCCGGATTGATTTCGGTGGGCATTTCTAGAGCGGTTCACGGCTGGCTTGCGCACACGCGAAGAACTCGAGCGAAAACCGCTGTGGTCGACCTCCACGTGAGCCGCTTGATTGCGACGGCCCGATCCAAGCCCAAGGCGAGAACTCCAAATCGGCAGACGGCCCCCCTTGGCCGTCACTCCAAGCTTTGGCCCGGCAGGCGGGTCAGAATGGGGGGCTCAGAATCGCTGCATTCGTCATCAACATCCGCACCGAAATGAGCCGATAAAGGCTACGACGTCCTCTCAGGCCTGAGTAGCCGCGCTTTGCGTTCCGATCAGGGGGGACGGGAAGGAGCCGCGCCCGATGGATCGAATCGGCAGAGTCACGATCATGTTCGCGACCGTGCTGCTCTCTTGGGGTGAGCCCTTCCCCTGCCGTGCCCAGCCCCCGGCCCTGCCGCACCCGCCAATTCCGCCTCCCCGGCCGGCGAGCGACTTCGGGGCCACGAAGCGGAAGCCCGCGCCGCTGGAGCCGGCCGAACTGCGCTTACCGCCCCTTGTCGTTCCGTCGCTGGAAGAGATGCTCGCAGGCGTGCCCCTTGGGCCGAAGGATCTTCGCTTTTCGAACCATCTCGCCTCTGCCTTTCAACTGCCGAGCCAATCGACCGCGCCGACGGCGCCCCGGGCCACCATACCACCGCCGCGCCAATTCGGACAACCAGGCCAATCGACTGCGCCGACGTCGTCGGCTTCGGCCCTCGCGCCACTCCCGGGCGGCCTCTCCTTGAGGCTCAAGGCCGCGCCGCTGGCGCCCACCGACTTGAGCTTCCCGATCAACCTCGCCACCGCCTTGCGACTCTCCGACGCCCGGCCGTTGATCGTAGCCGCCGCGCAGGCCCGTGTCTGGGTGGCGGAAGCACAGCTCACGCGGGCCAAGGTCCTCTGGGTCCCTACATTGATGTTTGGCGCCGATTATGTCCGGCACGACGGCGGCGGCCCGGATTTTAACAAGGGAATCATGACAGCGCCGAGCGTGAACTTCTTCCAGGCTGGTGGCGGCTTGGATGTGTCCAATGGAGGTATATTTCAGTTTTTGAACCTGACCGATGCCTACTTCGAGCCGCTGGTCGCACGGCAGGTTCTGAATTCCCGGCAAGCGGACATCCAGACCGCCAAGAACGACTCGCTGCTCATGACAGCCGATGCTTACTTCCGGGTGCACCAGTACCGGGGAATGTATGCGGGCTCCCTCTACGCCGTCGAGCTGGGGCACGACCTGGTCGATCGGATCACGCGCCTGAGCAAGGATCTGGTCCCCAGGATCGAGATCGATCGGGCCAGGAACATGCTCAACGACCTCGAGCAACAAGCCACCTCGGCGCGCGAGCTGTGGCGCGTGCACAGCGCCAACCTGACCCAGGTTCTCCGGCTTGACCCCCGCGCAGTGGTCGTCCCGCTCGAGCACGACCACCTTCAGATCACTATGATCGATCCCGCCTTGCCGCTCCACGACCTGCAGAAGATCGCCCTGACCAACCGCCCCGAGCTCGCCTCGTACCACGCGCTCGTTCAGGCGGCGGAAGCGCGGATCCGCCGGGAGAAGATGCGGCCACTCCTCCCCCTCGTCGTGATCGGCGGCTTCCAGACCCCCGGCGGCATGTTAATCCAGGGAGGGATCTTCGGCCTGGGCCCCAACAGCAGCCTCAACCAGTGGGCCGGCCGGGTCGACGTGGGCCTTCAGCTCGTCTGGCAGCTCGACGCCTTGGGGATTGGGAACCTGGCGCGGATCAAGCAGCAGCGCGGTGACGAGTCGCGGACCATCATCGAGCTCCGCCGGACCCAAGACATGGTGGCGGCGGAAGTGACCCGTGCCCAGGCCCGTCTCCAGTCGGCGGCAGCCCGGGTGTCTCAGGCCGATCGCTCCTTGCGCTCGTCCCTCATCAACTTCAACGGGAGCTACGAGGGCCTGCAGCAGACCACCCGTTTTGGCGACGTCCTGGTCGAGGTCTTTCGGCCGCAGGAGGTGGTCTTCACACTCGGGCGTTTGAAGACGGCCTTCGACGAGTACTTCACCACGGTCGCCGACTACAACCGGGCACAGTTCGAGCTGTTCCACGCGCTGGGCTACCCCGCCCGCGAAATCGCCTACAGCCAGCCCCCCGGCAACATCGAGCCGGTGGACACGTCGCGACCCTCCTACCTGCCCCGAGTGGGAAATGGGCCGCCCCCGGCAACCCGCTAAAGCGCCAGCCTCCTCTCATACCGTCCCCCGTGACTCTGGGAAAGATCGGTACAATCCGGCCAATTGCTCCGGGGCCAATCCCGAGCGCCGCGGGACACCGAGCCATTCGACGGGTCCATGGGCCTCGCGATTCGCTATTGAGCACGCGATACGCTACAATAATAATGTCCCTGAGATGAGTTGAGAACACCCGTGGCTGGAGCCGTCGCCACGAGGCGCTTCCCCTGGCTTGAGGATTTCCTATCGTGACGAACGACGAGTCTTCACCGCGAGTTAACGTGCATCTCGAGGACAAGGATGACCGCGGCGATCAGCGGGACCAGGCACAGCCACGGCCGCGCCAGCCCTCGATGTTGAAAAACCTCCTGATCACGGCCGCGGTCGCCGCGATCTTCGGCGTGCTCGGCGCGATGGGCTATTCGCACTTCTTCGGGTCCAAGTCTGGCGAGCCATCCGCGTCCCAGTCCAAGACCGAAGCGGGATCGAGCCAGGAATCGAGCTCGAAGACCATGTCGGAGGGGGGACCGAACACGGACTCGGCCAATGCATCGAGCAACGGGGCGTCGACCTCGTCCCCGATCCCCGGATCCAGCTCAGCCAAGGAGGTCGACGAGCTCAAGCGGCAGATCATGGAGCTCAAGCAACGAATCGATCGATTCGGTGAACAGGTTGACCGGATTCAGCAGTTGCTCAGCTTGGCGGTGCCCCTCCTGCAGCGGATCGCCCCGAAGAGCTAAGAATTCCCGAAAGACGGGGACAAGCACCTTGAAGGCTGGGGAACTGGCCCACGTTTCCTAGGGTCTCAAAGGTCCCGAGGGTGGACGGGCATGCGCGACTGCATGCGCGACTTTCGCCTCGTTCGTCGCCGTCGCCGGAGCGACCTTCACGGGGCTGCCCTCGGCGAGGATCGACAGGTCGCCCAGGATCACCTGCTCCGTCCCGTCGATCGGCGTCCAGTGGTCCACGCCGTCGGCCGATGGGGTCTGGCGATTGGTGACCTCGATCCACTCACCGTCGCTGAGCCCCGTCTCCACCTCGATCCGTTTCGCCTGGCCGTCCTCGTAAATCCAGCAGAACGTCTTCTCGCCGATGTGCAAGATGGTCTTCTCGATGTGCATGAGCGCCGACACCGGCAGCGCCCGCACGCCGGGCCGCTCGATGATCACCTTGGCGTAGCCATACATTCCCGGCAGGATCTGGCTGTCGGGGTTGAGCAGGTCGATCTCGGCGCGGAGCGTGCGGCTCTTGACGTTCAGCGCCCAGGAGGTGCGCGTGACAGTGCCGGGGATCGGCTGGTCGCGGTACGCCCTGACGAGCACGATGGCCTTGGAGCCGATGTGGACGTAGTTGGCGTCCTGCTCGGGGATGTCGACGAAGATGCGGACGATGTCGGTGCGGTCGACCACGTAGATCGGCGCGGCAGTACCCGAGGGCGACAGGTAGGGACCACGTTGGAAGGCCGAGGGATCGCCCCTGCTGGGCAGGACGAAGTCGAAGGTGTTGGCGTTGCGGGCCACGATCACGCCGTCATACGGCGCGGGCAGTACGAGGTAGTCGACCCAGGCCTTGAGCCGCTTCACCTCGCTCTCGGCTACTTTCAGGTCGGCTTCGGCGACCCCGACGTCGACCTCGGCCTTGGAGAGCGCGGCCCGCCGGGCGAGCAGCTCGTCGTCCGCCTTGATGACGGTCGCCTTCGCCGCGTCCTGCGCGGCGATGCTCGCCTTCCACCGATTGATAGCCTCGAGGAGATTCTGGGGAGTGACCACGCCCCGGTCGACCTCGCCCTGGAGCCGCTTGGCCTCCGTGTCCCAGCGCTCGACCTCGGCCTGGTAGCTGGTGAGCTCCGCCCGCGCCTCCTCGAGGCGCGCCTCGGCCGCCTTGACGTTGGCCTTGGCCACCTCCACCACCACCTTGGCCAGCGCGACCCGCTCCCGGTCGAGCACGACGGTCGCCTGCTTCGTCCCATAGTCCTCGACCAGCTCGGGCACGAAGAGGGTGGCGAGCACCTCGTCCTTCTTCACCTTGTCGCCGATGTCCACGATCCACTTCTGGATGTAAGCGTTCATTTTCGGATAGACCGACGAGCGCTCGTAGCTCTGGATGAAGCTGGGCTGCCCGACGACCCGGACGATGTTCCGCACCTGCGGCTGGATCAGTTGCACGGTCGGGGGCTCCGCGACGCTCGTATGCTCGGCCTTTTCCTTGTGGCCGCAACCCGGCGCCGCCAGGGCGGCCAGGAGACCGGCGAAGAGCAAAAATACCGGCCGGCGCAAGCTGGCCGGACGATCCGAAATGGCGTGCAAGATGACACGGCGCATTACTGATCCCCGTCAAGGTAGATTCACGACAACGGCTTGTAGACCTCCATGTGCTCCGGCGTCCCCATGTGCTCCAGCGTCTCGGGAGCGAGCAGGCTCCTGGCGCGGGTGACGCATTCCGGGACCCCGCGAACGACGACGAGGAACTTGCCTCCCTTGATCTGCGTCTCGTACTTGAGGGCCCGGTCCTTCGGGATGCCCCAGCCGACGAGCGCGCCCGCCAGGGTGCCCAGTGCCGTCCCCGCGATCGCCCCTTCCAGCCCCGCCAGCACCGCCGCCGCGAGCGGGCCGGCGACCACGACGGGGCCCACTCCAGGCAGAATCAGGAACGCCGCGCCGACGAGCAGGCCGAACAGGCCCCCGAACCACGCCCCGGTCTCGGCCCCGGCCTTGGCGCAGTCGCCGGCACTGATGAAGCCGACCGGCTCCTCGGTCATCTGAAAGTCACGGCCGATGATCGAAAGGTCGCACATCGCGAACCCCGCCTTGTGGAGCTGCCGTACCGCCTTCTCGGCCGCGGCGTGGTCGGGATAGACCGCCACAATGCTCGTGCCGAGCGGAGTTTCCACCTGACTCATAGGAGCTTCCTCTGACGAGGCCTTCAGCGTTTCGTGAGACTCCTACTGTTCATCTTGCAACAGGGATACTGGAAAGTCCAGCAGATCGTGCGACCGACGCGACCGACTCGGCCCGGTACATTACAAGGGGTTCTCCGCCCTCCCGATCGGTTTGTTCGACGCCTCGACCGCGCGGGCGCGATTATCCGCCGGACGATGATCGGGTGCGGGCGTCTCGCCCGTGAGTTTCGTCCCCTGCGTCGCCGAGGCAACCTCCACCGGTGCGCCGTCGGTGAGGAGCGACATGTCGCCCAGGATCACCTGCTCCGTCCCGTCGATCGGCGTCCAGTGTTCATCGCCTGTGGATGCCGCCTCGGAGCCCGGAACGCGGCGATTGGTGACCTCGATCCACTCGCCGTCGCTGAGCCCCGTCTCCACCTCGGTCCGCACCGCTTGCCCGTACTCGGGCGTCCAGTAGTAGGCCTTGTCGCCGCTGTAGGTCAGCGCCGACTCCGGCAGCGCCCGCACGTCGGGCCGCTCGATGATCAAATTGACGTAGGCGTAGATCCCGGGCAAGAGCTGGCTGCCGGGGTTGGGCAAGTCGATCTCGGCGCGGAGCGTGCGGCTCTTCATGTTCAGCGCCCAGGAAATGCGCGTGACGGTGCCGGGAATCGGCTGGTCGCGGTATGCCTTGGCCAGCACGGTAGCCTTGGAGCCGATGTGGACGTAGTTGGCGTCCTGCTCGGGGACGTCGACGAAGATGCGGACGATGTCGGTGCGGTCGACCACGTAGATCGGCGCGGCGCCGCCGGGCGAGATGTCGGGGGAGAGGTAGAAGGCCGTGGGGTCGCCGGTCGTGGGCAGGACGAAGTCG
>JAFAHT010000522.1 GCA_019237095.1 Planctomycetaceae bacterium | reverse complement strand
CGAAAACTGCCAGATACCAGCCAATTCCCTGCCCGCGGCGCGGGGCTACGGCGACACTCGCCGACCGCAGGCGTCGTTCCGAGAAAAGAGCTCGAAGTCTACTTTTTCCTACCGCACGCCCGTCCAGTGCCGGTGAAAGTGGGTCTTGAACGAAACCGCTCCGCGGTGGGAAAGGCTGTGACCTCGCTCGTCTCCCCACGGCCTCAACAGCTCACGCCCCTCCCCTGCGGGGGCCCCGGCCCGGCTCGACCCCTCCTTTGAACGAAGGCGATCCGCCGTGCTAATCTCCGGCTTGGCCACCGGGCCCCGGCAGGGGTGGGCGGCGGGCTCGGACCGTTTCTGGTTGTGTGAACTCCGCGTTTCTCAACATTTCTATACATTTTACGGCTCATTTGTTCAGGCCATGGATGCCCAACTCAAAGCGCTGGTTTCCCGACCGGCCAGAAATGACGCTTCGTCCCCATGGGCGGCCCAAGAACCAACATAACGGCTTCGGGCACCTTGTCTGCCTCAAGACATCGCTGGGCGGCCTGACTCGGTCACGCTTTCAGATCGCCGATCGACTCACGTATTCTGGGTGTGAAGAGTCATGCTGACGATTTGCGTCCTGGCCGCGTTGGTGGTCAACTCGATCGTTCCACTCTCCGAGGCCCGGGCATAGGCTCCGTTGCCGCCGTAAACTATCTGTGGATGTTCATAACTGACGGCGCCGTGCACTTTCACGTCCGCTCGCGGGGCGTTTTCGTTGTTGAACGCGACGGCAAACGTTCCGTTCGAGGCATGAAGGGTTAGCGTGTCGGGCCCCTCATAGTCTCCGAAAGAGTCCACGGTCTCATCCCAGATGCCGTGGACCTCCCCCAGCGCGCCGAGCTGCCCGGCGACCGGGACTGACGTGGTCATGGAGCCGTCCTCGTTCGTGGTGGTGGTCGTCGCGTTGGGGTTGTTGTCGACGGTGAGCGTGCCATTGAGTACAACCGGGGTCGCAGGCGGCCGCGCGGCATGCGCCACGGCTACGAGTACGTGCGCCCTCGACAGCAACTGCCGTGCTTCGAGACTCTCAAAACGGAGGGAATGGACGTGTTTCATGCCTGCACCTCCCGCGCTCGTCGGCCGGTCCGGTCCGATCCCTGCCACCGTGGTACGCGAACTCACCGGTTCTATCGGACGGCCGCCTATGCCGACTTGTGCGATTCTGCGGGTGGGATGAGAGCCGCGCGACCGGGAATCGCCGTAAACCAAGGAGTTTCGCATTGGCCACGTGCAAGCAAGACGGAAGTCAAGATTCCGTGTACTCTCCGGCGGGGTAATCGGCATAGCTCGCGTCAAGGAGAGGTCGCAAGAAGACCGCTCCTTGAACCTGAGCTATCTATGCCGGAGAGAGTTGCATGGCTAAATCTCTTGCCCGGCCATTGTCCCTTCCACCCTGCTTTATGCAACTCTGCCGGCGCGGAGGGCAATGTCGACAGCCTCCGGTGCGGGAAAACCGAAATCGGTGCGGTCGAGGACCAGGGCGGCCGCGGCGGAGGCCCGGATCATGGCTTGGCGGACGAGGTCCGCGGCGACGACGCCCAACGCGGGCTGCCATCCCTGGGAGAGCAGTGTGGAAATGAAGGTCGTCGCGAACGCCTCGCCGGCGCGGTTGGTATCTCGCGGCGGACGGTTGCGGGGGAACGCCGGTACGCGGATAGCGCCCGGCTCTCCCTGTGGAGTCGTGAATCGAGCCAAGCTTCCGGAGGGACCGTCGGTAACGACCAGGATCGACACTCGCCAGGCCACCTCCTCGCGGTCGTCCAGCGTTTCCCACTCCTGCCGGTTGCAGCAGAGCAGATCGATCGAAGCGGCAAAGCTCGACAGGAGATACTCTCGATCGAGCATGTTTCGCATCGCCGGGGCAAACATGCGACAGCTTGCACCAGGAGCGGAGAAGATATGGGCCGCCAGCCGATTGGGAAGCGCCGCGGCCACGCGCAGGTCGCAAGGCGAGGAGAGCCAGGGGTCGAACGAGCCGGGGTCGAGCGCCGCATGACAGCCTCGGAAGCCGATCGGCAGCTTGTCGCCATGCATACCACTACTCACGAGCAGGGTCCAGTCGGCACTCAGGTCAGGTACCCGGATCGCGGAGTGCGCGATCGCCTGCCGGTCCAGGAGTCTGCCGACCACCTGGCTGATCGGGTCGTCTGCGGGCCCGAGCGCACAGCAGAGCGTTCCCGCCAGAGCGGCCGCATAACCGGCCCCCATGCCGCCTAGGTCGTCGGTCCAGCTCAGCCCGCTGACAGCCCTCCGGCCAGTCGCCCCCGCGCGGATCCCTCGCTCCAGCTCGATCCGGCCGGATGGGCCTGGCCAGCCGGGCGGCAGGGCAATCTCGATCGTATATCCCGCAGGATCGGCCAGCTCGAGGTTGCGGCCGCCGGCGAACCCGAGCGACCCGTTCACGCTCTGATCGAGGGGAGGCCCAAGGGCCGGAGCGACCAGCGGCTGATCGACTCTCAGCACGCGGTCCAGGTAGGCTGGACCAAAGACCATGGCGCGAAGATTCATATCGCCTCCCGGCTGTTCGAATTGCCGGCCGACCCGGGAACACGTGCGATCGAGCGCCGAGCTATCGCCGTTCATCCATCCTGGATTATACTGAGCATCGGCCGTGCCGCGGGTGCAAGATCTGCCGAGAAGGAGACGTCGTTTGGCGACGGACATCGAATCGTCTGTGGAATCGCTGGACCACCCGGTGGACAATGCCCCGGTGCGCTCGCTGGATCACAAGGGGCTGACGGTGGAAGGCTACTCGCGGGCGGCCGTGCAGACCTACTGGAGGGTGCCCGAGCTGAAGCTGGGGTTTGACCTGGGAGCACAGCCCTGGTCGTTCATGACCACGCCGAACTGGTTCGTGAGCCATTCCCACCTTGACCACATCGCCGCTCTGCCGGTCCTGGTCGCGCGACGGCGGATGATGAAGATGGAGCCACCGACCGTTTACATGCCGGCCGAGGCGATCGAGGGCGCTCAGCTCTTGCTCCGGGCCGTGCAGAAGTTGGACCGGGGACGAATGCCCGTGGAACTTGTGGGACTGAAGCCCGGCGACGAGGTCGAGCTGTCACGCGAGCTCGTGGTCAAAGCCTTCCCTACCCGGCACACGATCCCCTCGCTGGGCTTTCTCGTCTGGGAACGTCGGAAGAAGCTCAAGCCCGAATATCACAGCCTGACCGGCGAACAGATCCGCGACCTCCGCCTTTCCGGAGTTGAGGTCTCGGCCGAGATGCGCTTGCCCAAAGTTGCCTACCTGGGCGACACCTCGCCGCAGGGCCTGGACGTCTTTCCCGAGATCTACCAGTCGCAGGTGCTGATTCTGGAGTTAACCTTCGTAGCCCCCAACGAGCGCCCGGCCCTGATTCACAAGTTCGGCCACACCCATCTGGACGACTTGCTGGAAAGGACCGAGCGGTTCGAGAACGAGGTCATCATCGCCTCGCACTTCAGCACCCGTCTGCACCCGGAACAGATCCAGCGGATCATCGAGCGGCGGTTGCCGGATTCGTTGCGCAACCGGGTCAAGATCTGGCTGTGAATCGGTTCCAGCCCGGGTGGCATGCTAAGGCGAGTAATTGTTGAGGGCCTGGCGACGGCGGGTCGTTCCATAACCTATTGCAATCGCCAGACCCGCGCCGTCAATGCTGTCGTCTCGTCTCACCCGCGCTGGACTTGCCCGCGCTGGAGGCTGGCTTCCAGGGCTTCGAGCGCGGCGCGGGCTTGAGCTTGCGCTTCGCGGAGCGCTCGAGCAAGCGGGTTATGACCGAGATGGCCAGGGCCATTCCAGCGCCCAGGACGACCTGCACGTTGCGGCCGGGCTGAAAATCGAAGAGTCCGTTGGCCAGAATGCCCAGGCCGGCCAGCAACGAAAGCCAGCTCAAAAGCGCAAGCAAGAAAGTGCCCGGAAGCCAGTTGCGGCGCGAGGCCATGACCATGAGGGCTAGGCCGAGCACGGCCGTGGCCGCTCCGCCGATACCCAAGAGTGGTGAGGTGCCGTTGCCCGGCGGGCTTGTCGGCGACACCGGACGAGATCCGCTGAACAGGCCGGCGGCCAGCAGGATCAAGCCCCAGCTAATCATCAAGAAGGCGACGATCGCGACGATCCACTGGGACTGATCGACGGTTGCCGCGGAGTTGTTACCTCTGGGCAACGGCGGACTGGCCGGCTCACTGATCGGGAACGAGAGCCTCAGGTCCCAGGGCCCCGCAGCAGGCACCTCCACAAGGCGACAGTCTTTGTCGGCCAGGCACTGCAGGCACCAGCCGAAGACCACCCGGCCGTCGGGCGCGATTCCCACGGCCTGGGGAACAGCCAAACCATCACATCGAGTGCAGCGCATGAGGATCCGCCCGCGTGGTCCAAGCCTTCGCGTGAAGCAGTCGTCTCGGAGTCAGTCCCGAGGGGTTCGGCCTTTCCCCTCGCTTCATCATGAAGTCTGGTTCGAAGGTTCGTCAATCGAATCCGGCAAGAGAGCCTCGTCGTGTCCGTCGGGGCGAACGCCCCGCAGGCCGTGCGTGGCGAGCGCTACAATGTTGATCGCGAGTCGAGCTCCTCGAGCTTGCGATAGAGCGACGACAGCCCCAGGCCAAGCCGGCGGGCGGCCTCTCGCTTATCGTCGCCGCAGTCCTTGAGCACGCGCTGAATGTGGTGCCGCTCGTACTCGCGAACTGCCGCGCGGAGGTTGTCGCGCGTGGTTCCGTTATCGGTATCGTTTTCCGGCATCAGGCCGGGCGGAAAATCGTCAGGGGTAAGGATCGGTCCGTCGCCCAGAATGACGGCACGCTCCAGCGCGTTGTCCAGCTCGCGGACGTTCCCCTTCCAGGCGGCGGCCATGAGCCCGCGCACCGTGGCGTTGTCCACGCCTTGGACGTGCTTGCCCAGCCGGGCGGCGTGCTTGGCCAGCAAGACCGAGACCAGCTCGGGAATGTCCTCGCGGCGGTCGCGCAGAGGTGAAAGATGAATCGAGACCACGTTCAAGCGATAGTACAGGTCCTCCCGGAACCGGCCGGCGGCGACCTCCGCCAGCAAGTCCTTGTTGGTCGCGGTCACCAGCCGGGCGTGAAATGATACCGGCCGGGTTGCGCCGATGGGCAAGACTTCCTTGTTCTCGACGGCACGAAGGAGCTTGGCGAGGGTGGACTTGCTGAGCTCGCCAATCTCGTCGAGGAAGACTGTCCCTCGCCCCGCGGCGACGAACAGCCCCGCGTGGTCGCGCTCGGCGCCGGTGAAGGCGCCGCGGACATGGCCGAAGAGCTGGTTCTCCAGCAGGTCATGGGGGATCGCCGCGCAGTTGACGGCGAGGAACACCGCGTCCGGGTCGGGACCGAAGGTGTGCAGGGCCCGGGCCACCAACTCCTTGCCGGTGCCCGATTCTCCGGTGATGAGCACCGTGCTCCGGGTCGGACCAACCTTGCGTATCAAGGTCTTCACGGCCTGCATCGTTGGGCTCCGGCCGACCAGCGTCTCCAGGTCCTCGTGGGCGTGGAACTGTCTCCGCAAGGCCTGGTTCTCGAGAAGCAGCCGGCGATACTTCATGAGCCGGTCGATCTTGGCGAGCAGCTCCTCGAACATCACCGGCTTCATCAGATAGTCATGGGCCCCGCGCTGGAAAGCGGCCACCGCGTTCTCGACCGTGGCATAGGCCGTGATCATGATGAACAGCGTCTCGGGCCGAACCTGGAGCGAGCGGTTCAGAAGCGTCAAGCCGTCGCCGCCGGGAAGCTGGACATCGCAAAGCACCACATCCGGCTCGAACGATTCGATCAAGCCCAGAGCCACGGGCATGCTCATGGCCGTGGCGACCTCGTAGGCTTCACCCTGCAGGAATTCCTTCAGGGTGGACGCGATGACTTCCTCATCATCGACAATGAGTACGCGGCCGCGGGACTCGCGGCTCTCACCACTTCTGGCAACGCTGTTTGCCGTCAGGGAGGCCAAACTCATCGGGCAGCCTCGGTTCCGTGTTTCAAGATCAGGACCCTGGGGCGAAAGAATTTGTTGAAGCTGGTCAGTTACGCCTCACGCCGACGGCAGGGCGGCAACGGGATTGGCGCGGCCGGTCCGCTCCGGCTCCCTGTCAGCGGCAGCCTGGGCCAGACCCGCGCGATCCCCGTCGCTCACTGCGGTCACTGTCGAGGTCAAGGCAGCTTCCCAGGGAAGCCGGATCGTGAACGTCGAGCCCCGTCCCGGCTCGGAGCAGAAGGTCAGCGTTGCAGAGAACTCCTCGAGAATCTGGCGGCTGACGAAAAGTCCCAACCCGGTGCCATGCGACTTGGTCGTGAAGAACGGCTGAAAAAGACGGCAGCGGTCGGCCAGCGAGATCCCCCGGCCGTCGTCCTCGACGCTCAGCTCCATCGAGCCGTCTTCGATCCGCGCCCGCAGGTAGATCCGCCCCTGATCGTCGGTCGCGTCGATTGCGTTCAGGACCAGGTTCAGGATGACCTGGGTCAGGTAGTCGCGAACCACCAGAACCGCGGGTAGATTCGTGGGGATGTCGGTCGAGATCCTGCGCTGCTTGGTCCGTTGATAATACTTGGCAATGCCCAGGGCCTCATCCACGACCTCGCAGATCCGGGTCCGGGTGATCGCCCGCGATGCGGGGCGGGAGAAGTCGATCAACTCGTGGATCGTGCGCTCGATCCGGTGGAGCTGCCGGCCGGCAAGGTCAAGCTTTTCCGAGGTGTAGGGGTCGGGCCCTCTGCGCTTGAGAATCTGCACGAGCGAGCTGAGTGCCGCCAGGGGGTTTCCCACCTCGTGGGCGATACCCGCTGCCAGGAGACCGAACGCGGCCATCTTCTCTTGCTGGATCATCCGGGCCTGTGAAGTCCGCAGCGCGTCCGTTCGCTCGGCGACCCGCTCCTCCAGCTCTGCCCGGACGCGCACCAGTTCCGAGTTCAAGTCCTGCAACTGGTCTCCGGCTGCCCTGAGCAAACCCGCCAGCGATGAGCTCGCCCAGGTCACCCAGGCCATGATCACGAGCGTCAGTGGCCAGGCCGAGCCGGTCGGCGTGCTGAAACCCAGCGACCAGGCCAGGCTCAGCAGGCTGATCGAATGGAATCCCAGCGTCCACCAGGCCACCGCCGGCTGGTAGCGGATCGCGCAACAGATCAGGGAAAGCAGGTAATACCAGCGAAACGGACTGGCGAGCCCGGTATCGTGGTAGCATAGAAGGGCGATGAAGATCGATTCCATGAACGATACGAAGAGCGGCCAGCGTTTGAGGAAGACCTCGCCCAGCCTCCAGAACGCGAAGTCGAGGGCCGCGTAACCCGCACCGAGGGCAAGGAATGCGCGCACTGCCGCGGGGTTGTGCAAGCCCGTGCGGGTCTGCACCAGAACATAGCCCATGATGACGCCGAACCAGCGGATCTTGACCACGATCGATTCCGCGGCAAGGTCCCATCTCGGCCGTTCGGCCGCCACATTGTTCATGGGTCGAGTCAACTCCGCTCTGCTTCGCGTCGATGGCACCGAAGGCACGGCCAAGAATTCGCGCATCGATTCGCAGCGATTCTCCCCCTTCTGATTATAGGCAGCCCGCCCGGAGTTTCGTAGGTTGCCGTGGCAAGCTCTTCTGGGTCGGGGCCGTTTCGTTTTCGGAGCGGGACTGGCGGTAGCTCATGGGACCTTGGTAGGTCTGCTGAGGACAGGGGACCGGGGGCTACCGCTCGGGTTCGGATGCTTGCCTGGGCACTTGGCCATCTGCGAACTCCATTCGACGCGGCAGATCCGCCGCCTATCTTGGGGTTTTTGCTGCCTCAGATCGGCCTAGAGATCGACACGGTGTTGACACCTCGACGAGCGAGCCTGCCTGCCCGCTCCGCTCTACCGCTCCGCGTTTCTGGGTGAAAGCGAGGTCGCAGACAGGCGGGTACCGCGACGGTCAGTGGCCGGCCTGCTCGCGCTTCCGCGGATCGCAGGCCAGGAAGTAGTTGCCCTGGTTGTCGTCTTTGAAGGCGCGGTCGTCCGCGAAGTAAACCAGGTCATAGGCAACGACGGCGTCCTTCGGCACGAGCACGTCGTGTGTCTCCCAGATCGGGTGACCGTGCTCGTCCGACTCGCCGGTGTGCTGGAGGTCCACGCTCGTGTCGGGGGCCACTGGCTGCTGGTTGACGACCCGGTAGCGGGCGATCACCCGCTGGACACACCGGTTGGCGGCGACCCGACAAACGAAGCGGCCCAGCGGCTGGCCGGGGTCGTCGATCACGTCCGTCTGGAGGACCTCGATCTCGTCGCGGTAGAACCGGAGCCGGAAATTTTTCCCGAAGTTACTGTCGTAGAACACCCGGCCGCCAGCGCCGTGGTAGGTGAACCAGACCGATACCCAGGCGGCGTCCCCGGGAATCACCACCTCCCCACGGAGCTTCGGGGCGCGTTCGTAGTCCGCGGAGGGGATGCAGTCGGGAATGCCGGCCGGCGAGCCGAGGGTGACGTCAATGACCGGGCCACTCTCCTTGCATTGAAGGTGGGCGACGACCGGGCGCTCCGGGTTGCCGAAGCGGTAGCCGTCGCCCGGGGGGACCACCCGGTACGGGTCGTATCGGATCGTCGCGGTCAGGCCGGGCCGGAATCGGCCCCGGATATACTCGCGGAAGTCGCGTGTGAAGATGAGTTCGGGGCTGGTGTCGTGCTCGACGTGGTGGCTCATCTGTTTTCCCTTCTCGAACCGGGGCCAGAGGGTTTCGGGATTGAGGTTGCGAGTCGGGTCAGGGGTAAAGAGCTGTGACCGTCAGATCCGCGGCCCCATCGAAGACCTTGATGAATGTGATCTCGGTGTCGGCGTTCCAATAATACGCGTCCGAAGTCGCGGCGGCGAGGTTCTCCAGCGACTGGACGTCCGGCACCGCGGCGCCCGAGACGATCACTGACGAGGGGTGCAAAGTGCCAGGCAGCGCGACGAAGAAGAACGGCTCGGGGGGCGTGAAGCGGTCGTAGGTCCGGCGGACGCGGATCTTCCTACCACCGGGGACGCGCTGATGGCTAATCTCGGTGAGGCGGTAGACCCCCTCATTCTCGGCGTCGCGAGTGATGCCATCGTCCTGGTAGAGCTGGTAGGTGCAATCGGGGCCCGGGTAAATGTTGATCGTTAGCGGGTTGTTCACGAGCTCCCCGACGTACTGCTCCAGCTCGCGCATCGGCAGGATCGCCCCGGCCCGGATGTAGATCGGCACGTGGTCCAAAGGCGCGATGCAGTCGAACGGGGGTCCGCCGCCGGCGACGGGGGCCTCGAGCTTTGCCTGGTTGTCCT
>JAFAHT010000426.1 GCA_019237095.1 Planctomycetaceae bacterium | reverse complement strand
GTGCGTAGGAGCCAAGGAACTCCAGCCACAACGGCCGGAAATCCAAAGGTATCACACCAGAATCATCCGATGGTCAACCCCCTCCCAGTCCACACAACCCACCCAGCCCGCTCCCCCCATCCCGCGGCGAAGCCGCTTCGTCCAATGTGGGCACGCCGCCCGCCACTGCTATTGCGTGAGCCAGGGTGAGTCGCCGTGGCATGAGGGGGGGCTCGCACCGGGGCAAGTGGCAAAGACAAAGAGTCACAGTGCCGGCTATATTGCATTCTGGACGTGAATGCCCTTTTTCAAGGGGAGGCCATGGTCAGCGCAACCCAGTCCACAACCGAACTTCCGTCTGGCCAAGAATGGAAAGAAGTGCTTGAGCAAATCCTTCCGCCCCAAGGGGAATGGAGCGAGGAAGAGTACCTCGTTCTGACCGACCATCGGAATCGGCTGGTCGAGTTCACCGACGGCTGTCTGGAAGTGCTCCCCATGCCTACGGACAAGCACCAGAGCGTGCTGCAGTTCTTGTTTCTTGCTTTTTTCCGCCTCGTGCAGCCCCGCGGTGGCAAGGTCCATTTCGCCCCGTTACGGCTGCGAATTCGGCCGGGCAAGTTCCGTGAGCCCGATCTTCTTCTGCTGCTTTCGGCCGCCGATTCGCGCCGGCAAAACCGTTTCTGGCTCGGCGCCGACCTCGCTCTGGAAGTTGTTAGCGAAGAGAAACCGGAACGGGATCTGGTTGACAAGCGGGGGGACTATGCCGAGGCCCATGTCCCAGAATACTGGATCGTCAACCCGCAAACGGAAACCATCACGGTCCTCCGCCTGCGCGGGGATGCGTATGAAGAAGCTGGCATCCACCGGCGTGGGGAATCGGCGGCATCGATGTTGTTGCCGGATTTTTCAATCGCTGTCGCGGCGGTTTTCGACGCGGATTGACTCAAGAGTCAGTGAGCTCGTCCACACGAAGCAAGCGAAGCCCTGGGCTCTCCCGCGAGCATGGTTCAAGTTCTGCGGACCCAAGGTGACACTCTCGCCAGTGAACGCCTGCCACTATGCCCCGCCGCAACCTGTTCAACATCAATGCATTCCAGCCAGATGGCCTCCGGCTTCCCGTCAGATAGTGTTACCCGGGTTTGAACCATGCCCTCCCGCGGAATGGTATTGCCTGGTTGAGGCGGAAAGACAAGGCTTTGAGTTACGAAAATGAATGGCGAGGGGATGAGGGCTGCTGGCTGGGGTCGAGGGCTTGGCGGCGTGATACGGAAGGGTGTCTGGCACGCAGGCTGGCCGGGGGGCGTTGAGATCAACGGGTTCTGGACTTTGATTGGCCTGGACAGGAGGGTCAACGGGACCGGCCGCAGGTTCGCGGAGGCCGGGATTCCGCGAGTGAGGGCCTTGAATTGACCGCTCCACCGGCTGCGCCGACGGCCCCGCCCAAGGTCTCGGAATTCTTGCTTGGTGTTCCGCTGAGTGGGGTGCTGGTCACCCTGTGCGTGGTGCTGCTCGCGGGGTGGCTGCCGCATTATCTGACCTGGCCGTGGTGGCCTGATCTCGACGCGTTTGCGGCGATCGCACAGGGATGGGACGCCGGGATCCGGCCGTATCGCGACGTGGCCCTTTTCAATTTTCCGGGGCAGATCGAGCTGTTCTGGCTGCTGGGGACGAGCTTCGGCTGGGGGCGGACCGCGCCTATCTACGCCGTGGACGCGGCGCTTCTGGTGGTGCTTGGCCTGGTGATGTCGGCCTGGTCACGCCGCAGTTTCGGTCGCAGCTCGCCGGGGCTGGTCGGCTTCGTCGCATTATTGCATTACTACCTGAGCCTTGATTATGCAGTGGTGGCCCAGCGGGACTGGCAAGGGCCGCTGCTGGTCGTGCTGGGGATGATGCTCGTGCAGGTCTGGCCGGGCCTGGCCGGGTCGATGGGCTCGGGCCTGCTGTTTGGTCTGGCGTTCGTGATCCGGCCGCACGTGCTGCTGTTCACGCCGGCAGTGGCACTGGTGGTGGCGATGTCGGCGTCCGCGAGCCCGGCGTCCGGCGGGCCCGGTGGTCGGCCACACACGCGGACCCGCGGTCTGCTGGCGTGGGCCGTGGCCGCGAGCATGGGAGCGGCGGCGGGCTTCGCACCGCTGGCGGCTCAAGGACTGCTCGGCGATTTTGTGCGGGGGGTGCGGCAGGCAGGTTACGGCCGCTACGGCGAATACCCGGTCAGCCTCGTGGTCAAGGTGATCAACCAGCTCGGCGAGCCGCGGCTCGCGATGGGATCCGCCCTCGCGGTGGCAGCTGCCCTTGTGGCCCCGTCCCAGATTCGCCGCCTGGCGCTGCCCTGGGTACTGATGTTGGTGCTGGTCCTGGTGTATCGGCCGCTTCACCCCTTGCGGCACGCGTACCTCGCGCACCCGCTATGGCTGATCTGGTCAATCAACCTGGCCGTGATCACCGGGGCGGCCGTGACGGCGTGGAAACGGCGACCCTGGCTGGCGCTGGGGTCTCTCGGGCTAGTTCTGGCGCTCGCGTCGCCCGGCGTCCCGCGGTTCTGCGACATGGGAGCCAGCGTGCGAGCGCTTGGAGACCTCGGGCGCAGGATCGAGCCGGCGCGGGTGCCGCTGGGGGCTGCCGCGCACTTTGCCCCCGTCGACCCCAATTCTCCGTACACCTGGGACCAGTACCGCGATGTGCTGGCCTACCTTCGCCTGAGAACTGGCCCGCATACCCAGGTCGCGAACCTGCTGCGCAACGTTCCCTTTCCGGGGCTGAACGGCACGGTCGGGCGGATCTCGCCCCTGCGGGCCGATTCGGGCATCATCTGGCTCTACGCACTTGACCCGGCACTTGAGGCAGACTTCGCCCGCTCACTCGAAGCGGCCGATGACGCAGTCGTTGTCTGGATCCCCGGTGAGCGGAGCTTCGACATGCGGCTCCAGATCCCGATCCTCGAGCGCACCGTGCCGCAGTTCTACCGCCCCGAGGCGAGGCTGGGCGGAATTCAAGTCTGGCGGCGACTGCCCCGCCCCCGCTGAACCGGAAGATGCACTGGTCGGGACTTTGCGTGAATTCATGGGTCAAAGCGAGAACGCTCGCAAATTAGCGCACATTTATCCCCATGTTTTTGAGCATGGAGGATACCGATTGCTTTGATTCTTCCAATTCGGCAATCTTCTTGCGCAAAACTTCGATTTCCTGCCGGGCCACCTTGAGGCCGGCGTCGGGTGCGATTTGCGACTGGGCGAGTGAATCGTCGGCGTCGGGTGTGATTAGCGATTGGGCGAGTGCGACGATATTGGCATTCAGACGATCGGCTGGCCGCGCATTCTCCTGAGCGCTGACCTGAATCTCCGCGAGCGCCTCCGTGTGCACGGAGCGCTTGGCGCCCGTCGTCGAAAGGAATCCGGCTGTAAGACGGGGACGCTCAGACCCAAGAACGGTGCTACGATCGATCTTGAGCTTCTGCAGTGTATCTTGCAGCTCGCCGATTCGGGCCTGGAGTGCCGCCCGTTGCGACACCTCGGACTCGAGCTGTTCCCGCGTGAGGCGAAGTTGCTCAGCGAGCCGGTCTCGCTCGTGAAGGTGATTCTTTACGGCCTCATCCAGGGTCCGGTGAAGATCGTCGACTTGGGCATGACGCTGGTGACTCTCAAG
>JAFAHT010000490.1 GCA_019237095.1 Planctomycetaceae bacterium | reverse complement strand
GCGACCGCTGAACGGTGACCTCGCCGAAAATCGTCTTGAAGGTGTAGGGGCGTGTCCCCCGCCGCTGGATGCCAGCGCCACCTTTGCCGTGCCGGTGCTGTAGAACCAGTTCTTGATCGGCCTTCTCGATCAGGACTTGGAAGAGCCGGCGCTGGACTTCGAGACCGGCCTGATGAACGTACGCCTCGATTTGGTCGGGGAGATGCTTATCCTAAGAGACTATCCGAAAACCCAGTTCGGGCCTTTGGAAAAGAGGACCGGCGGGCGTTCTCGGATAGTTTCTAAGGCAAAATGGTTATGGTACAATCATCTCTGAATAATATTATATGTAGTTGAACCCACACTATTAAGGGGTGCAACTCGCTGGAACGATGCCGTGCAGACGAGATCGTTCCATTACGACTCGAACGATCTCGTTCAGACCGCCGCCTCCATGCGCTCGATCTCCGCGAGGACGTTCGAGAGCTTTTGCTGGTGAAACTTGAGCTTGTCGTGGACCCACTCCCGTTCCCTGGCGAAGTCGGGATTCGCCCTGAGTCGGAGCATGGTCCGCTTGATCGGCTCGGCCTGGAATCTGGTCCAATTCAGACGCTCTTTTTCGGTATTTATGTTCATAGCATCGCATTTCGCACAGGCTGTCCCAAATCAGATCATGCGATCGCCCTCTGGCGAAGGAACTCCATGGCGCTGGTCCGTAACTCGCTGGTTCGGGCCTCAGAGACTCCCAATGACTGCGCGATCACCTTCAGCGGGATCTCCTCGACGATCGACTTCCAGACGATCGTCCGGGTCCGCGTGTCGAGGCCGCGGAGCAACTGCTTGTCCTCCTCCAGGTCGACCTGATGCTCCGCTCGTGCCGCGATCTGCTCCGCGATCGGCACCCCGTTCCGGTCGAGGGTCCCATCCAGGCTTAGGAACCGAGCCTTGCGGAAATATTTCTTCCGGCTCTTCACCGGGATCTCCGCCTGCATCAGATCCCGGCAGGCGAAATGTCCGTGACAGCACGCCCAGGTCTTCAGGCTGCTCTTCTCGGGGTCGAATTTGGCAATCTCCTGACAGAGCCACAGAGCCACCGCGCCTTCGAAGTCGAGACTCGGTCCGTAGAGCCGGACATGCCTCCGGGCGATGGAGAGCGCGTGCGGCAGGGCCTGCGAGACCAACTGCTGCTGCTCCGGCGTTAGCTTCGATCGCCGTTTCATGATGCCAGCTCCTTGACCAGAACCTCGTGATAGCGCCGCCGCACCACGTTCGCGTCGCGCCAATCGACTCTGGCGGAGCAGAGCACCTCGGGCGGGTCGGTCGGCCGCGGCGGACCGATCGTAACTTGGGTAATTTCGCGTTGGCATGTCATCCGAGATGTCCTCTGATGGTGGAGTTGTGTCGCTCATTCCTGCCCCGAGGTGTAGTCGCCCGGCCTCACTCGGAGCCCTTGAGAGCGGCAGTGATCTCCTCTTCGGTCAGATCACCGAGGTCGCAGGCGTTGACGTGCGGCTTGACCATGACGGAGCCGTTGATGATCGTCAGGCAGTAGTCGACCGAGTGACGGATGTAATGCTGCTCGTCGTAGGCCATCGCCCTGACGACCGGGTAGGCTTTGGGTTCCAGGTAGGCCAGCGCGATCCGCTCGAGCTGGTCGAACTCGCGATCCGCTTCGGCCTGCGCAAGGGTCAGCGCGTCGATTGTGGCGATTCGCTTCTCCGTGTCATGCTGGATCTGAGCCAACCGATTGAAGACTTGGCGGGGGTCGGCGTAGTCGATAGACGGCATTGTCTGTGCGTACCTTCGTCGGTACGCCCTCCAAGGAACCTGTTGGGTTTAGTTAAGGTAGGTTAGATTTCGGAATTGGTTAAGTTAGACTGATGGTTAGCCGGGATGCCGCGCCATCAGGACACTGCTGAGGCTACGTCTGTGCTCTCCAGCGAAGCGACGAAGCTTGCGGCTCAAGGCACCGGGATCTGGCCTCCGGGGTTCTCTTTCTCAATCTGTCGGCATGTCGTGGTCATGGCCTCCCCTGTCTCCTCTCGGGTTCATAGACGCTATACGAGAAACTACAACTGGAATTCGAGAATGGAATTCTAGAAATCATTAATGCTAGAACTCTAGAAAAAATCGTTTCTCTTTCTCAATCTGTCGACATGTCGTGATGTCGTGGTCATGGCCCCCCTGTCTCCTCTCGGGTTCATAGACGCTATATGGGAGAATACAACCGGAGTTCGAGAAGTCATTAAGCCTAGAATTCTAGAATTCTGGAAAAAAGCGTAAGCTAGACGCGACCAGGGATTCTGGGCATAATGTAGGGCATGGCAAGAAAACTGAACAAGTCCGCTCAGCTCTCGTACCAGAGCAGCGACCAGCTCAAGGCTGATCTGGGGACGCTCAGGATTCGGCTTGGCCTGAAGCGTGACTACCTGGGGAACAAGTTGGCCGATGGCCACGTCGTCAACGCCATCGTGTTCTGGTTGACGCGACTCGATCCCGAGGTAGGCGATCGGGTCGCAAGTCATGCTCTGAGCATGTTGGAAGACTACGTGATGGACCGCTCGGTCCGGCCGGCAGCGGTTCCATTGCCGAAGCCCCTGATCGACAGCTTAGGCCAGGCGCATTCCGCTGAGCTCGAGGTCGAGATTATTGGGAACGTAAGTCTGCCCCCCAACGAGCCGCATCCCAACGATATGCCCCCGTTGGATGTTGACAGACCATCCCGAGGTCGCCGCAAGACTCGATGATTCCCACTGTGCTTTGGTCCCGACCACGTTGTCGGCTTCCCGGATCTCTTCGTTGATCCGGAGTCTGAATCTGGCTTGCCTCATCGACCTTGCCCCCGGCCGGTCTTCCCACAACCGTCTCCGAGCCTGGACTGCATCGTCGAGAGATGAGCCTAACAAATCACTCATGATTCCCGCAATGGGTGCATTCAAATGTTTTATTAAACCAGAGAACGGCATCTCGCCCAGACCCATCAAGATTCCCCTGTCGATACCGTGGTGCGGCTCTCCCCGGGGACGCCACGGCATTCTACGGCCGCCCGACGAATCCCCTCCATACTCCTGGATCGCCAGGTCGCTGCCTGCTCCACCGCCCTTGATCGAGAGGGCGTGATTGCCAATCAACCGGCCTGTT
>JAFAHT010000298.1 GCA_019237095.1 Planctomycetaceae bacterium | reverse complement strand
CCGACCTCAACGACGTGCTCTTCACCGTGGCCGACCTGAACACGGTCTGGGTTACCGCCAACATCGCCGAGTCGGATGTCGCCAGCGTGCCCAAGATCCGAGGAGGCGCGATCCGGCTCTCGGCCACCGCGTACGGCACGCGCTTGTTTCCGGCCGAGCTTCTCTCCGTCGGCGCGATGGTTGACCCCCAGACCCGGACGGTCCCGCTCCTGGCCCAGATCACCAACCACGATAGCCTGCTCAAACCGGGCTTGTTTGTACGTATCCTCCTGGACAGCCCGATCACGGAGCGGACCTTGACGGTTCCCCATGCCGGCGTGGTCGAGATCGAGGGCAAGAGCGGGGTCTTTGTTCCCGCCAAGACCGGCGGGACGGCCGCGACGGACCAGCGCTCGTTCACGTTCTTGCCCATCGATACAGGCCGCGATGCCGGCGATCGCGTCGTTGTCAAGTCGGGATTGAAGGAGGGCGATGTCGTGGTCGCCAGCGGTGCCTACCAGCTCAAGTCGGAGCTCATCCTTCAGAACCAGACCGAGGAAGATTGAGCCATGCTCAACGCCATCATCGAATCGTCGCTGAACAACCGCTTTCTGGTGCTGATGGTGACGTTCTTCATCGCCGGTTTGGGCGTCTATTCAGCGGCCAACCTGCCGATTGACGCCGTGCCGGATCTCACCAACGTGCAGGTCCAGGTGATCACGGAGGCCCCGGCACTGTCACCGCTGGAGGTCGAATCGCTGCTCTCGTTTCCGGTGGAGGGGGCGATGAGCGGCCTGCCCAACGTGGAACAGATCCGGTCGATCTCCAAGTTCGGGATCTCGGTGGTCACCATCGTCTTCCACGAGGGAACCGATATCTACCGGGCGCGGCAACTCGTCGGAGAACGACTCTCGCGTGCCGCCGAAGCCATTCCCCCCGGTTATGGCACACCCATGCTGGGTCCGATCGCCACGGCGCTGGGCGAGGTCTACCAATTCCAGGTCAAGGCCGCCGCGAACTCGGGAATCAGCCCCATGGAGCTGCGCACCCTGCTGGACTGGTACATCGCCTACCAGCTTCGCACGGTGCCCGGCGTGACTGAGATCAACGCGCACGGCGGTGAGCTCAAAACCTATCAAGTGGAAGTTGATCCCGACCGGCTCGGAACGCTTCGGTTATCGATGACCGACGTGTTCAACGCGCTGAAGAACAACAACGCCAACGTGGGCGGAGGCTACCTGATCCACGAGGGCGAGGCCCGGTACATCCGGGGAGTCAGCCAGGCTCGGTCGGTGGACGACATCTCGGCCATCGTGATCGACGAGCGCAACGGCGTGCCCGTGACCATCGGCAGGGTTGCCAAGGTTCATCCCGCGCCGATGATTCGGGCCGGCCTGGCCACCCGGGACGGCGAGGGTGAGATCGTGACCGGGCTGGTGATGATGCTGATCGGCCAGAACGGCCGCAAGGTCGTGACCAAAGTGAAGGCCGAGATCGCCGAGCTCCAGAAGAGCCTTCCCCCGGGCGTCACGATCGAACCGCTTTACGATCGCACGCACCTGATCAACCTGACGCTCAGCACTGTGCTGCACAATCTGCTGGCCGGTGGCGTCCTGGTCATCTTCGTGCTGCTGGCCATGCTCGGGAACCTGCGGGGCGGCTTGATCGTCGCGCTGGCGATTCCGCTGTCGATGCTGTTCGCGGCCAACATCATGCTCGCCACCGGCCTGTCGGCCAGCCTGATGAGCTTGGGTGCGATCGACTTCGGCCTGATCGTCGACTCCAGCGTGATCATGCTCGAGAACTGCGTGCGCCGGCTGGCCCACGAGGGTGGAACTCGGCCCAAGCTCGAGATCGTTCGCGATGCCGCCATCGAGGTCCGCAAGCCGACCATGTTCGGCGAACTGATCATTGCGATTGTCTATCTGCCGATCCTCGCGCTTCAGGGCACGGAAGGAAAGCTGTTCCGGCCGATGGCCCTGACGGTGATCTTCGCCCTGGCCGGCTCGCTAGTCCTGTCGCTCTCGTTCATGCCGGTGATGGCCTCGCTGGGCCTCAGCGACCACGCCGAGGAGAAGGAGCTCTGGCTGATGCGCTGGATCAAGCGGTTGTACACGCCGGTGCTCGACCTGTTCGTTCGCCATCCGCTGATCGCGCTCTTGCTGGCCGGAGGGTTGGTGGCCACGAGCGTGCCGATCGCCTGGAACATGGGGGCCGAGTTCATGCCCAGGCTCAACGAGGGCGATCTGCTGATCGAGGCCGTGCGCATTCCCTCCGCCGCCCTCGAGGGGGCCGTGCCCGTTTCCACCCAGATCGAGAAGCTGCTCAGAACGATTCCCGAAGTGCGAATGGTCTACTGCAAAACCGGCCGACCCGAAATCGCCAACGACGTGATGGGCGTGCACCAGACCGACGTCTGGACCATGCTCAAACCCCAGGAAGAGTGGCGCCCGGGCTTGACTCGCGATGCCTTGATCGAGGAAATGGACAAGCTGCTCTCGGAGAACGTGCCCGGCGTCAAGTTCGGCTTCAGCCAGCCCATCGAGATGCGGGTCAACGAGCTGGTGGCAGGCGTCAAGAGCGATGTCGCCATCCTCATTTACGGTCCCGATCTCGAAGTGCTCAGGCAGTTGGCGCTGGAGGTCGAGCGGGTGCTCGCACGAATCCCCGGCGGCCACGATATCAAGGTCCCGTCCGCCGGCCGGCTGCCGATGCTGCGGATCAATGTGCGCCGCGATCACCTCGCTCAGTACGGCATCAAGGCCTCCGATGTTCTCGATGTCGTTTCCGCGCTCGGAGGTACCAGCGTCGGCACGGTGTTCGAAGGACAGAAGCGGTTCCGGCTGCAAGTCCGTCTTCCCGAGGCCTGGCGCAACGACACCGAGAAGATTGGCTCGATCCGGATCGTTGATACCCAGGGGCGGCCGATCGCGCTCAAAGACCTTGCCGACATCTCTCTCGAGGAAGGGCCCAGCGAGGTTGAGCGCGAGAAAGTCCAGCGCCGGGTCTACGTGGGCGTGAACGTGCGGGGACGGGACATCGCGGGGTTCGTGGCCGAGGCCGAGGCAGCGATCGACGCGCAGATCAAGTGGCCGCCCGGCTACATGTTTCGGTGGGGCGGGCAATTCGAGCACCTGATGACGGCCACCCGGCGGCTGGCCATCGTGGTTCCGGTGGCCATGCTCTTGATCTTCCTGTTGCTCTACAGTACCTTCCACTCGATGCGGCTGGCGTTCCTGATCTATCTTGCCGTGCCGATGGCGGCAACCGGCGGACTGTTCGCGCTGATCCTCCGCGGGCTGCCGTTCTCGATCTCGGCAGCGGTCGGCTTCATCGCGCTTTTCGGCGTGGCCGTGCTCAACGGCCTGGTCTGGGTCAGCGCCGTCGAACACCTGAGACAGGACGGTCTTGAACCGCACGAGGCTGCGCGCGAGGCCGCGATTGTCCGGCTGCGGCCGATCCTGATGACGGCACTGGTTGCCGGCCTGGGCTTCATTCCCATGGCCCTTGCCACCACGCCCGGCGCCGAGATCCAGCGACCTCTGGCCACGGTCGTCATCGGCGGCCTCTTCACTTCCACGATGCTGACCACGCTGGTGCTTCCGTCTATCTATCCCTGGTTCGCCCACAAGGCCAGGTTGGTCGAGCTATGATGCGGCAGAACTGGAGGGAGTTGCTGTTCCTGCACTGGGCATTTGCTCCCGAGCTGATCCGCCCGTTGATTCCTCGGGAGCTGGAACTCGACCTTTTCGAGGGCAAGGCCTACGTGGGCCTGGTACCCTTCACCATGACGGGTGTCCGCCCCACCGGCCTGCCGGCCATCGCAGGGCTGTCCAGCTTCCATGAGACCAATGTCAGAACGTATGTTCACGTTGACGGTCGAGATCCCGGGGTCTGGTTCTTCAGCCTCGACGCCGCTAACACGATTGCGGTCCGGTTGGCCCGAGGTCTCTTTCATCTCCCCTATCACCGTGCACGGATGTTTCTGGAGCGAGAACGGCCCGGACCTTCCGACCAACCTTCGCCCATTCTCTATGCCGGCGTCCGGCGCTGGCCCGCGCCGCTTCCAGCTTCGTACTTGATCCGCGGGCAAGTCAGCGGCCCTGTCCGGCCGGCGGTACCCGGAACCCTCGAACACTTCCTGGCCGAGCGCTATCGGCTCTACACCCGGTTTCAGGATCGCCTTTACCAGGGGCAAGTCCACCACGCGCCATACCCGCTCCAGCCGGCAACGGTCCTCTCCCTGGACGAGAACCTCCTGGCTGCCGCAGGGCTCGAACGCCCCTCAACACCACCTTTGGCGCTCTTCGCCGCAGGTGTCGACGTCGAAGTCTACGCTCTCCGCCGGCTGTAAGACACCCAATCCCCCGGACGAGCGGATCGGGCCAACGAAGCGGCCCGCCCGCACTGCCGCGCACGCTCAGGAAAACCTTGACTCGACAACGCCGGCGGCCCCGGGAGAAAGGTTTTCGCACGCGGAACACATGATGGCTCGTGTAAGCACTGCTGGGCCGGTCGAGCTGGACGGTTGAAGTCGTCCAACTTTGCACCTATACGCAGCCGGCCAGAAGCTGTCATCTGAGATCGCTTTTCTAGACTCGATATCAGGTTGCGTCACTACACGCTTGACATCAAATCTCATCCAGAACAATTGGACACACGCACATGAAATAGTGTTATTTTAAACATGCAATATCATTTTACATGATGTTGTAATTTTTCAACATCCCGGAAAAGGGTTGCAATCCTTGGAAAGACATCCCATTATTGGCATTGCATGTGGGTGCCATTGGGAACCATGAACCGTCTTCTCCCGGCTTCGGGTGTCTCTCTGGCGTATGCGGGTGTCGCGTGGTGCGGCATCGGCCCATGTAACTACTCTTCTAGAGGAGTATGTCCATTGAGAATGAAGCAAGTATCTCTCACGAGCAGCGTGGCTCGGCTCTTGCTGGGCTTGACGGCGGTCCTCGTCGTCTCGTCGCAAGTTCAGGCCCAGCAGTATGTTTACCATCCGCCGGCGTGCAACCAGCCTGGGTGCTCCTACGTGCAGCCAGCAACTCAGTATTACCAGGCCTCGTACGTCCCGCAGTACTCCCAGGCAACCAGCGCGCCCCAGTACTACCAGGCGCCTCAGTACTACCAGGCAGCGGAGCCGACACAGACGACTGCGACCGGCACCCCGGTTATTCCGGCGTCTTACACGGTGCCGGTCGCGGATGCTCCAGCGAGCCAGCCAGCGCAAGCGGCTCCCGAAGCGACTTACGGCGATCCGTACGGGTTCCTGAACTGGCTGAATTCGACTCGTGCGTCCTACGGTCTGGGGCCGGTCAACTATGACCAGAACCTGTCCAACTGGGCGGCCATGAACAACAGCGAGCAAATGGCGCGAGGGTTGGGCCACTTCGTGATGGGGTCGGCGCGCCGCCAGAATTCCGCCGCGGGGGGCGGATTCCCAGGGGCAATGTGGATGGCTTCACCGGCTCACCGTGCGGCCTTGCTTGACCCGACCATCAGTTGGATCGGGATCGCCGCCGCCGGGGCGTACTGGACGTTCAACGCCAGTTGACCTACACGGCAATCGTTGAACGCATAACCAGCGACTGAGCGTCGCGATCAGTCATCGGCCCATGACGCTTGTGGAATCGTGCTGCTAGCCTGGCCTTCAGGTGAGGTCTCGTCGGTGTTCGGCTCTCGCAGCGGACTGTTTTCAAGCCCTTGCGAGCGTCCGGGTTCAACCGAGGCCAGTCGTGTCGTCCTGATCGCCTTGATCGAGCAGTGGCGAAGTGTGCCCAACCACCGAGCGTCGTGGCCGATGGTTGCGACTACGGGCCGATCGCTCTCAAAGAAACAACGCATCACGAACGCCGGCCAGGATGGCTTGCTCCAAGTTCGCGTCTCGTCCTCGCGGAATCCAGCCGACGGGGGCGGGGACGGGACCAACGATTTCGCGGGTACGGTTCACGGGGAAATCATTATTGAACACGGCGCGTCCGGCCGCCTGACGGTCGGGCTTGACCAGGTCCTCGAGTTCTTTCCGCACTTCAACTTTCACCAGGTATCCGCCGCTCGGAGCCGGCTCGATCTTGATGATCGCGAACCGGCGCATCGTCTGCAGGGTGGATTCGAAGCGGTCGGCGAAACTCACCGAATCAGGGCTCCAGGGTTCGAGCAAGGTTGCGCCGATCCTGGGCTGAGTGACGATCGTCCGCGATAACCGGTTCTCCGACGCGATATCGAAGTACTTGTCCACTACCGCAATCGTCTTGTTCCAGACCGTGTCGAAATCGGTCGAGGGAACGACCAGCGGGTTCGCCGCGACCGGTCGCGGCGAAAAGATCCGGGTCACGTGGGGCGCGCGGAATCCACCTTCCGAGAAACAACCGGTTTGCCCCAAACCCACCGCGGCCAGTCCCATCCAGGAAACCACCGCAGCCGCGATCCGCGTCTTTCGCATGGTCAAAGGCCTCGTCCTGCTTGGCCCACCGCCCCACCAGGCATCGATCCCTAGGGAAGACCCTCCGTCGTCTGGTTCGCACTGAACCGGGTCGGCCCTGCGCTTCTGGCAACGGGGCCGGCTCACGTCGATCGGCCGGCAGTTTCTGAAGCGAGTTCGTGAGTCCCCAGACGTGCAAGAGGGATGGACTTCACGAATCCTACTTGTCGGGGGCCGCTGACGCGCATCGCCGGCCTCCGCCTCAGGCGGCGAACCAGTTCTCTAGGCGAAAAGATCCGGCCGCCACCGCCTCGTCCAAAGACAC
The DNA here is from genome assembly GCA_019237095.1 of Planctomycetaceae bacterium. Classification (GTDB taxonomy): domain Bacteria; phylum Planctomycetota; class Planctomycetia; order Isosphaerales; family Isosphaeraceae; genus Aquisphaera. The sequence goes on along the minus strand of JAFAHT010000298.1, from coordinate 5,868 downwards.
ATCCTCAATCGGTCTCCAGACGATCGAGCATCCTGCCCGTTTTCGCGATTCCTGGCAAGACCGTTATCTCTCGACTCGACTCGTGATTTGTGGCCTACCCTTGGATTGGAGCGGCAGCCGCAACCCCCTGGTCAGCCGGCACAATCACTACAAGTTGATAAGGTTGGCGCTGGATCGAGGCAGGTTTCCACCAGACGGTGCGAGATTTGCACGTCAGCGGTTTTCGGCTGATTCGGAAGGGGTGTGTTGCCGCCGATTCCCGTTGACCTGGCGTCGTGGCCGGGCAGACCCTACTGCTTTATTAAACCATCAGTCGATCTGGGTGTCGCGATCGGCCATCTGGGGCTAACCGCTCGATGTCCGCCCACGGGCAACGATCCGGGTTTCTTGCGCACCCGTGGAGCTTCCATGAGCGAGAGCACAATGTCCGAGCGCGACTGGAGATTTGATCAAGTCGATGGAGCCCCCTCTGACCTCGCGCCAGAACCGTTCGCGCCGCCCGGATCCACTGCGGCGCGCTGCCCCCGGACGAGGCGTTTGACTCTCTGGTCGAAGCGTGCCGCTCGCTGGGCCCGGGCTCAGGCCGGACGATTCACGGGATTATCCGAGGTTTCCAGAGAAGAGGAGATCGTTCACGAATTGGGCAGGTTCCTGGAGGGATGCAGCGACCCCGAGCTGATTGAGAAGTCCTTCATCGAATCGGTCGGCCGGCTGACGGCCGCTCGCTCGGTGCAATGGATTCGCGGACCGGTCCAGCCCTCCAGCGCTGGCGACGGCGACGGCCGCCTGGAAATCATGCTCCGTGCGGGTTCGGTCGCCCGGGGACGACTGCTCGTCCTGCCCCCTTCCGACCAGCCCAGCGCCTGGTCGCCCGCAACCGTCAAACGCTTAAAGACGCTTGGCACGATGGCGGCCTCTGCCCTGCTCCGGCACGACCGGCAAAATGACGAGCTATCGCAGTTGGCGGGCAGAGATATCGAACCGATCCCGAACGCTCTGGCAATCGCTTCCGCCCGGACCGATCGGGATCTCGACGAAAAGAAGACCAAGGAAAACCACTTTGCTGCCGCGGTTTTCCAGGACGCCACGTTCCTGCACGCCGTCCTCCCGTTTGCTTTGGGCCTGTCACGGCGTCACGGCGAGCCGCTGTCTTTACTGTGCGTGGCGATCGACCGCCTGAGCGGAATTCACGAACTTCTGGGCAGGGACTGCGCCGATCGTGCGGTCCGGAATGTGGGGGCGCACATTGCCGCGATGATCCGCGACAGCGACATCGTGGCCCGGCTCGACGACGACCGGATTATCGTGGTTTTGCCTCGCGCCTTGATTCCCGACGCCTGGAACCTTGCCCGCGAGATCTGTCGGACCGTCGAGACAACGCCAGCTCTCCTGGCGGAACTTCCCGTCCTGACCGTTTCGATCGGCGTGGCCGAATTCCCCGCTTGTGCCAACAACGTCTACGCCCTGCTTGACGCGGCCGACCATGCCCTGAGCGTGGCCAGGAACCAGGGCCGCAACCAGGCGGTCGCCGCCACAACGCTCAACCCCACCGACCCGGTCAACCGGGCCCTCTGTGCGAGTTGATCGCCCGGCAAGCCGTGGCGAAGCGTCGGGGAAGGCGCGCCGTTCCCGATGCCGAGGGGTGGGCAAGGCACGCGGGACCGTGGCAATCGTTCACCAATCCATCACCGCTCCATCATCCGCGTCGTATGCCTCCTGGTTCTTCCAGTCATGAGAGGGTATCCGCGGTCAGCCGGCGAGGCGTCTGGCTGACCGGCCTTACCGGCCGCAGTCCCCTGGCCCCGTGGTCTCGGGGTCTGGGGCAGGTCGCGGCATCACTTGCTGAAGGCAAGTCCCGGGTCATTGGGGCCGCCGCCCATGGCCTGGAACTTGAAGTGACTTTCGTCCTGCCAGGCAACCTTGCCGACCATCGCGTTGTTCTCGCTTTGCGTGAGAGTCAAGACGTCATTCTCGAAGACATACGTTCCCGCGATCGGCTGGGTCTTGCCCTGAGTGACGATGTTCCAGTTGAACTTGCTGTCGCCACCAAGGGTCAGCTCGATCGTGGTGCCCATGGCGGGACTGGCCTTCCAGGCTCCCACGAGGTTGCCCTGCACGGCAGGCGCCGGCGCTGCGGAGGGCTGTGCCGGGCTCGGCGCGGCAGCGTCCGGGGAAGTCTGTGTCTTGTCGCCGGAGAGCTGCGCAACCAGTTGCGCCGAGAGCTGATCGCCTGGCTGAAGCTTCACAACCGCCTTCAGCTCCTCGACGGCGGCCTCGGTGTGGCCCTGAGTGAGGTAATGGTACGCCAGGACAAACCGGGCCGAGGCTGATTGCGGCTGCGCGGTGCGATGATCCTCCAGAGCGTGCACCTGCTCCGTGTAGACGTCCACGCTGGGGTAGAGTCCAGACAGGGTGGTCCAGTCCCAGCCGGGACCTGCTGAGAGCACCGCGTAGAGGGTGGCGGCGGCTTGGTCGTACTGTTTGAGCGCGAAGAGACAGAGCGCGCGGAACTCGTTGATCGCGGCGTCACTGGGCAAAGCCTTGAGGACCTGGTCGGTCTGCCGCAGCGCCTCGGCGTAGTTGCCGGCCTTGAACGCGGCACGGGCCGCATCGAACGTCTGCATCGCCGGGTCGGCGGTCGTCGGTTCCGGCGGTGCCGCGCTGGTGCTCAGGGGCTGGGAATAGTCGATCGGAGCTGCCTCGACCACGGCTGTGGGTTGCTGCACCGGCACGGGCTGCTGGACAACCACGGTGGTTGGGACCGGTTGCTGGATCACGACCGGCTGGGTGATAAAGTAAGGGTTCACAAAAGTCCGGTAGCCCCAGCTATAAACGGCCGAGCCAATTCCCCAGGCCCCGATGCCGCCGACGGCGAGTCCCGTCATGAACGCGCCGCCGTTGTTCCACCAGTTACTGTTGTTCTGACCGTGCCAGTAGCCGTTGACCCAGCTCTGGTGATTCGCCCAGCCGGGCCGGTACGCCCAGCTCGGGTTGCCATTGGTCCAGTTCGGCCGGTTCACGTTCAAATTGCTGAAGTTGTTGTTGACATTATTGATCGTGAGATTGTTTCCGGCATTCACGGTACCGCCAGGCCGGTTGACCCCGACGTTGACGTTGTTCGTGGTGTTCCCCGCGTTGTTGGCGATACCGGGGCGGTTGACCGTGGTGTTCCCCGCGTTGTTGCCGATGCTGGGACGGTTGATTGTGGTGTTTCCCGCGTTGTTGCCGATGCTGGGACGGTTGACTGTGGTGTTTCCCGCGTTATTGCCGAGACCGGGACGGTTGATCGCCGCGTTCCCACCGTTGTTGCCGAGACCGGGACGGTTAATCGCCGCGTTCCCACCGGTGTTGCCGAGACCGGGACGGTTGATCGCGGCGCTACCCCCGGTGTTGCCGATGCTCGGACGGTTGATCGCGGCGCTACCCCCGGTGTTGCCCAGACTGGGACGGTTGATCGTGGTGTTCCCCGCGTTGTTGCCGAGACCGGGGCGATTACCTTGGCTCGGCATGTTGGCGCCACCACCCAGGCCGGGCCGATTTCCGCCCCCGCCCGGCGTGGGCAAGGGTGCTGGGTTCGGTCGTGCGGCCTGAACAGGGCCCGGAGTTGGTCGAGCGGCCTGGGCGGGGCCCGGAGCTGGTCGAGCGACCGGCGTCGGCCGCGCCGCTGCGGGCGCCTGGGGCCGGGCTGCCGGTGTGGGAGCATTGAAGGAGGGCGTGCGATTGAAAGAGGGACGGGCGCCCGCCTGCGCGCCCGGTCCAGGCCGTGCTCCACCTGCCCGGCCGCCGGCCCGCTGCGCCAGAGCGGTGCCCTCGCACAGGGCGAGAGCCAGAACAATTGCCAGCGCGAGACTGATCCTCTGGCTCATGGCTGTGTCCTCTCTGGCGGGGGGAGCTGGGATCGAGGGCGGGCCGAGCGGGGTTTCGGGGGTTCTCGAACCAGGGTGATCTCTTCGGCATCGGCCAGGACATCGGCTCCGTAGGTCCGATCGGCGGACGTCCATTTCATCGTATCCTTGTTGACGCGAGTGAGGACGTTGGTCGCCGAGGCGGCGCGGCCGTCTTTCAGGACACCCGTCGTCTTGATCACCCAGCGCTCGCCGTCACGCGACCAGAAACCCTCGGAAAAACCCCCGTCGGAGTCGAAGACCCAGGAGCGAACCTGCTTGAGCCGGGGATCCCAGCCGATTCTCTGTGAGCCCGACAGCGCGGCCTGACCCCGGATCCGGACCTGAAACGATCGCAGCAGGAATGACTGGTTTTCCGACCAGCGACAGGTGGTGTGGACCTCGGCTTCGTCGCTCTCATCGACCCAATCACCGATGAGCCATTCCAGCTCCTGGAGGTGTTCGTGAGCCGTGAGCTGGAGGGTTGATTCCGGCAACGGATAATCGCGGATGCTGTCCTGAAGCCATTTGCCGTCGCGCTTTACGTAGGCAACGGAGTAGCGGTTGGTCTCGCTAGAACCACGCGGGTCGCCGGGTGTCGGGGGGCTGGTGATCGTGGCCGTGCCCTCTTCAATGGCAGAATCCGCACCGAGAAAGCGAAGGTTTTCGGTCTTCACATTGATCGTCTGGCCGGGGTATTCCTCGAACAACGACGCAAATAGCTGCTCGATCGCAGCACGTCCGTTGATGACGCGACCGGTCAGCGTGACCATCCGGGCGTCGCTTGAGAACAAAGCGGCCACGGCTTTGACCTCGCCAGCGTTGAATGCTCTGGTGAACTCGGCGACGAGGGCGCGCAAGGCCTGCTCGTCACCGGCTCGGACTTCGCCCGTCGCCTGGGGCGGTTCCGCGGCCTTCTCCTGAAAGTGACCGGAGCGAGCCGGCGATTGACTGATCAAGAGACCCACCAGGCAAACCCCGATCAGGGTGGATGCGAGTTTCATCGGCGTTGACCTCTTCCATGGCAGGGTTGAGGCAATCATAAACATAATCCCAGCGCCCTCGACGGGTTTTCACTCGTCGAGCACGTCGCATCTCTTTCGAGACAGGCGACGATTGATTTTCGGTGGAAGTCTTGCCGCGAGAAAAGACGTTCGCGACTCGCGGTTCCTCCCCCCTCCAGAAACATCATAAACGGAGGTTTAGGCCGCTGCCAGTCTCAGGCAATGTTCATGGACTACGGTTCAAAAATCGGCAGGAAGGACCGTGATGGGTGGGCTGACACGCGTGCTTGATCGTGGCACTCTGCCATTCTGGCTTGCAAGCCAACCCATGAGGTGCCTATCTTGCTCGGGATCCAGGTTCGCTGCGTGAGAGCCTCGGTAGACGCAGCCCAGAGAGAGAATGGACGTAGGACATGACCAGCGTGGGCGCGAGTGAACAAAGCCAAGCCGAGCTCACAGAGGCGACGGGGACGCGGCAGTGGGGGTTCATTGGCTCCGGCAAGATGGCAACTGCCCTGATCAGGGGCATGTTGCGTTCGGGGATGGCCGGAGCCGCGACCATCGCCGCGAGCGACCCGCTCGAGTCGGCGCGCGCCGGGCTGGCCGCGGACACGGGAATCCGCGTCTACGAGGCCAACTTACCGGTCGTGGAGCGAAGCGACGTCTTGGTGCTTGCCGTCAAGCCACAGACGATGTCGCAAGTCCTGGCCCAGCTTCGTCCGCTGGTCGGGCCGCGTCATCTGGTGGTTTCGATCGCCGCCGGAATCTCGATTGCGGCCCTGCTCGAAGGCTTGGGGCCGGAGCGCCGAATTGTCCGGGTGATGGCCAACACGCCGGCCCTGCTGGGCGAGGGCGCTTCGGCCTATGCCCTCGGGCCCGGGGTTCCCGCCGCTGACGAGGCTGTGGTGAAGGCGTTTCTGGGCTCGGTGGGACGCGCGGTCCGGGTTCCCGAAACGATGCTCGATGCCGTCACCGGCCTC
>JAFAHT010000108.1 GCA_019237095.1 Planctomycetaceae bacterium | reverse complement strand
TGAGACTCGGGAAGATCGAGTTGCTTCGCCTGCGGAGGCTGAGCCTGATCGTTGGGCCGTCGACGACGTTTTGGCGTTGTTCTGCAGTGAGTCTTTGCTCTACACTGTGTGTTCATCGGGTTAGCCTTTATGTTGTAGTGTAACTATATACACTCTATACACTTATAACATAACAGGATACCCGATTCAATACATATGGTGAGAAATCCGGGTTAATGCTGTCGTTTTCCGGTACAATGATGTGCGTGACGATCGCCGATGCCGCTGGTTCCTTTTCGGATAGCTGGCGATGAACACGTTGCGGGATATCTCCACGTGCGATGGGATTGATGGCCGCGAGCCGGCCGCGACGACGGATCCGGGGCGTCTGGTGTGTCTTCGAGCACTGGAACGGAAGGTGCTCTGGCTATCCACCTGGATGATCCACAACGCCAACCACTTGCGGCCCAGACGAGACGGGCTCAAGGTGGGAGGCCACCAGGCGTCCTGCGCCTCGCTCGCCACGCTCATGACAGCGCTCTATTTCGATGTCTTGCGTCCCCAGGACCGGGTCGCGGTCAAGCCCCACGCCAGCCCGATCTTTCATGCCATTCAGTATCTGCTGGGGCGGCAGCCGCGTGAGCGGCTCGAGCGGTTTCGCGCCTTCGGCGGCGCGCAATCATACCCCTCGCGGACCAAGGACAGTGACGATGTCGATTTCTCGACCGGCTCGGTCGGCCTGGGGGTGGCGATCACGCTTTTCGCCTCGCTGGTGCAGGATTATCTCCGGCTCAAGCAACTCGTGCCCGACGACCGACCCGCGGGCCGGATGATCGCACTGGCAGGCGATGCCGAGCTCGACGAGGGCAATGTCTTCGAAGCCCTCCTGGAGGGCTGGAAGCACGACGTCCGCAATGTCTGGTGGATCATCGACTACAACCGCCAGAGCCTGGACAACGTGGTCGAAGATCGGCTTTTTCAGCGGATCGACAGCATATTCCGGTCGATGGGCTGGAACGTGGTGACGCTGAAATACGGCCGCCGCCTCCAGGACGTCTTCAAGCGACCTGGTGGCGAGGCCCTGCGGGACTGGATCGACAACTGCCCCAACTCCCTGTACTCGGCACTGGTTTACCGCGGTGGCGCCGGTTGGCGAACTCGGCTGCAGCGCGACCTGGGAACGACCGCGGGAATCGCGGCGCTACTCGAGGAGCACGACGACACGGCGTTGCAAGGACTGATGACCAACTTGGGCGGGCACGATATGGAGTCAGTTCTCGAGGCCTTCCATGGGGTCGACACCGACGTCCCGACGTGCTTCATCGCCTACACGATCAAGGGCTTTGGCCTGCCGTTCGCCGGCCACAAGGATAATCACTCGGGTTTGATGAGCCCTGAGCAAATGGAGGTTTACCGCCAGTCCGAGAGGATCGCGCCGGGGCGAGAGTACGACCCGTTCGCCGGTCTGGACATTCCCGAGGACAAGCTCCGGCGGTTCCTCGATCAGGTGCCCTTCACCGCCCATGCCGAGCGCCGGCACAAACCGCCCCGCCTGGCGGTGCCCGAGGCCTTGGCAATTCCCCAGGGGCCGCGGATGTCCACGCAGGAAGGCTTCGGCAGGCTCTTGAACGAGCTGTCGCGAAATCCGGGCGGGTTCACGGACCGGATCGTCACGACTTCGCCGGACGTGACGGTTTCCACAAACCTCGGCGCGTGGGTCAATCGCCGCGGCCTGTTCGATCGCCGCTGCCGCGCCGACCTCTTTCCCGAGGAGGCCGTGGCATCGGCTCAGAAGTGGGAGATGTCTCCCGGCGGCCAGCATATCGAGCTGGGAATCGCGGAGAACAACCTGTTTCTCCTGCTCGCCGCCCTCGGGCTGTCCGGCTCGCTCTTCGGGGTTCGCCTGCTCCCCATCGGCACGCTTTACGACCCGTTCATCTGCCGTGGCCTCGACGCCTTGAATTATGCCTGTTACCAGGGGGCGAAGTTCCTGCTGGTGGCCACGCCGTCGGGCATCAGCCTGGCTCCGGAGGGAGGCGCGCACCAGTCGGTGATCACGCCGCTGATCGGCATCGGCCAGCCCGGGATGACTGCGTTCGAGCCCGCCTTCGTCGACGAACTGGCCGTGATTGTTGCGTGGGCCTTGGGGCATATCCAGGACGATGACGGCAGTTCGGTTTACCTCCGCCTCTCGACCCGGCCGGTGAACCAGCCAGAGCGCTCGATGACCGCCGAATTGCGATCCGCCATCGTCCGCGGCGGTTACTGGTTGGTTTCCCCGGGGCCCGGGGCGCGACTGGCGGTTGTCTGCTCCGGCGTCGTCACGCCCCAAGCCGTCGAGGCGCACGCCCTGATTCGCGAGGATATCCCCGAGGCCGGGCTGCTGGTGGTGACTTCGGCCGGCCGGCTCCACGCGGACTGGCTGGCCGCCGCCCACGCGCGCAGCGCTGGCGCGCCGGAAGGCCGTTCGCACGTCGAAACCTTGCTGAATGCCCTCTGCCCCGACGCGGCCCTTGTGACCGTCCTCGATGGCCACCCGGCGACGCTTTCCTGGCTGGGCGCCGTGGGCCGCCACCGCGTCGTGGCTTTGGGCGTTGATCGTTTTGGCCAGTCGGGTGACATCCCCGACCTCTATCGCGAGTATGGCCTCGATTCCCAGGCCATCATCGACGCCGCCGCCCGGGCGTGCCTGGATCAGTGGACTGCATAGGAGACCTCTCGTGTCCATCGAGATCCGGATGCCTCGGCTGGTGGATACGATGACGCAGGGTGCGGTCGTGGCCTGGCGAAAGCAGGAGGGTGAGCGGGTGCGGGCCGGCGAGGTGATCGCCGAGATCGAGGCTGACAAGGCGACGGTGGATCTGGAAGCGCCCGGCGATGGGACGCTGGCCCGGATCATCGTGCCGGTGGGGGCGGGGAAAGTCGACGTCGGCCGCGTGCTGGCCGTCCTTGACGAGATTGGACAAATGGCCCCCGCAAGCAACGACCAGCCCAGCGCCGTGCCTCCGCCAGTCTCCGACGGCGACGAAGTACAACCCGCGCAGCCGGCCGTCGCGATCACTGCGCTGGCCCGCAGCATGGCCCGGCAGGCCGGGCTCGAGGTCTTCTCGTTACAGGGCAGCGGTCCGGAGGGTCGCGTCGTCCTGGCAGATGTGATCAAGGCACTGGGGCTGCAGCCCAATTCCGCAGGCGCGCCGGCACCGGCCGCCGCGCACGCACGGGCCCAGGAAACCTCACATGTCGATGCTCCGTATGTCGAGATCCCTCACTCGCAGATCCGTCAGGTCATCGCCGGCCGGCTGGGCGAATCGAAGCGGACGATTCCCCACTTCTACCTCGAAGCGAGTTGCCGGGTCGATGCACTGCTCCGGGTAAGGGCCGAGGTCGCGGGGTGGCGCGACGGAGGGTTGAAGCTGTCGATCAACGACTTCGCGATCCGCGCCGCGGCCCTGGCGCTACGGAGCGTACCCGAGGCCAACGCCTCCTGGACCGACTCGGCAGTCCGGCGATACCGCCCGATTGATCTGGCATTTGCCGTCGCAACCGAGTCAGGCCTGGTTGCTCCGGTGGTCCGCGATGCCGACCGCAAGGGCCTTGCCGAGCTTGCCACCGAGGTCGACGACCTGGCCCGACGGGCCCGGGAAGGCCGGCTTCGTCCCGACGAGCTACGGGGAGGAACGTTCACCGTCTCGAACCTTGGCATGTACGGGGTCGACGCGATCTACGCGATCATCAACCCGCCCCAGGCCGGCATCCTCGGCCTCGGAGCAGCCGCGCCGCGGCCCGTGGCCGTGGACAGTTCACTCGTGATCGCCACGATGATGACCTGCACCCTCTCGGCCGATCACCGCGTCCTCGACGGCGCCACCGGGGCTCGATTCCTGTCGGCGTTCAAGGGCTTCATCGAACAGCCGCTGACGATGATTCTGTAGAACAAATCAAGAGGCGAAATCGCTGGAATGCACCGTTCGACGATGGCCCCGGCGCCGGATTTGGGTTATCCTCATGAGAAGGCGGCGCCGGATGATGCATCCCGGCCGCTCAGAAGCTTTCTATGCGTCACCCGCTGTATTTGAGGTGCGACCATGAGTGAGAAACTGTTGAATTCCGCGAACCTTGACGCGTGGCAGAAGTCGGCGGCCAAGGCCGCGCCGGGAGGCGATGTCACCGCCCTCGACTGGATGACTCCCGAAGGCATCAAAGTCAAGCCACTGTACACACACAAGGACGTGGAGAGTCTACCCTACACCGACACGCTGCCTGGCTTCGAGCCGTTCGTGCGTGGGCCGCAGGCAACAATGTACACGGTCCGGCCGTGGACCATTCGCCAGTACGCCGGGTTCTCCACCGCCGAGGAATCGAACGCGTTCTACAAGCAGGCGCTGGCCGGCGGCGGGCAGGGCATCTCGGTGGCGTTCGACCTGGCGACCCACCGCGGCTACGACTCGGACCACCCCCGCGTCCAGGGCGACGTGGGTAAGGCAGGCGTGGCGATCGATTCGGTCGAGGACATGAAAATTCTCTTCGATGGCATCCCGCTCGACCGGATCTCGGTCTCGATGACCATGAATGGCGCGGTGCTGCCGGTGCTGGCCGGCTTCATCGTTGCCGCCGCGGAACAGGGGGTCGCGCAGGAGAAGCTTTCGGGCACCATCCAGAACGACATCCTCAAGGAGTTCATGGTCCGCAACACGTACATTTACCCGCCCGAGCCGTCGATGCGGATCGTCGCCGACATCATCGAGTACACGGCCCACCACATGCCAAAGTTCAACTCGATCTCGATTTCCGGCTATCACATGCAAGAGGCCGGCGCCACGCAGGCGCTCGAGCTAGCGTTTACCCTGGCCGACGGCAAGGAGTACGTGAAGACCGCACTGGCCAAGGGTCTAAACGTGGATGAGTTCGCCGGCCGGCTCAGCTTCTTCTTCGGCATCGGCATGAACTTCTACCTGGAGGTGGCCAAGCTCCGTGCCGCGCGGCTGCTCTGGTGGCGGATCATGAAGGGCTTCGCCCCCAAGAAGGCGAAGTCGATGATGCTCCGCACCCACTGCCAGACGTCGGGATGGTCGCTCACCGAGCAGGACCCGCACAACAACGTCGTGCGGACGGCCATCGAGGCAATGGCCGCGGTCTTCGGCGGAACCCAATCGCTGCACACCAACTCGTTCGACGAGGC
>JAFAHT010000068.1 GCA_019237095.1 Planctomycetaceae bacterium | reverse complement strand
TCGAAGGAAAGGTCGGCGGGGGGGCGGCCGCCCCGGTAGCCAAAGAGGGCGTCGGTCCACGTGACCCGGCCTTTCGCGGCACCTTTGCCGGGCTCGTCTCGCCGCCCGTGATCGACTACCTGGTCGACCTTGGCGTGACCGCGGTCGAAATGCTGCCGGTGCAGGCGGCGGTCGACAACCGCGACCTGCGCGCCCGCGGCCTGGTCAATTACTGGGGCTACAACACTCTGGGCTTCTTCGCCCCCGATCCTCGCTATGCGACCGACTGCAGCCCGGAGGGAACTCTCCGGGAATTCAAGACGATGGTCCGCTCGCTGCACGCCGCGGGAATCGAGGTGATCCTCGATGTCGTCTACAACCACACCGCCGAGGGTAACCAGCTCGGACCGACGCTCTCGTTCCGGGGCATTGACAACGCCAGTTACTACCGCCTGGCGTCCGACCCGCGTTACTATATGGATTTCACGGGCTGCGGCAACACGTTCAACATGCAGCATCCGCAGGTTCTGCAATTCATCATGGACAGCCTGCGCTACTGGGTTGTGGAGATGCACGTGGACGGGTTCCGGTTCGATCTCGCCAGCACCCTGGCTCGAGAGCTTTACGAGGTCGACCGCCTGGGCGCCTTTTTCGACATCATTCACCAGGATCCGATCCTCTCGCAGGTGAAGCTGATCGCCGAGCCGTGGGATGTGGGCCCGGGCGGATACCAGGTGGGCGCCTTCCCGGTGCTCTGGACCGAGTGGAACGGCAAGTACCGCGACAACGTGCGGCGGTTCTGGAAGGGCGACGGCAGTACGGTCTCCGAGTTCGCCACCCGGCTGGCCGGCTCGAGCGACCTCTACCAGCAGACCGGGCGCGCCCCGTCCGCCAGCATCAATTTCATCACCTGCCACGACGGCTTCACGCTCGAGGACCTTGTCTCCTACAACGACAAGCATAACGAGGCCAACGGCGAGAAGAACCACGACGGCTCCAGCAACAATGATAGCTGGAACTGCGGAGTCGAGGGACCGACCGACAACCCGGCCGTTCTCGAACTTCGCGAGCGCCAGAAGCGCAATTTCATGGTCACGCTGATGCTCTCCCAGGGCGTCTCCATGCTCCTGGCCGGCGACGAGATCGGGCACACCCAGCAGGGGAACAACAATACCTTTTGCCAGGATAACGAGCTGACCTGGTTGAACTGGGACCTGAACGACCGGCAGCAGAGATTCCTCGATTTCACCAAGAAGGTGTCTCGGATCCAGTGCGAGCATCCGGTCTTCCGGCGGCGGAGGTTCTTCCAGGGCCGGGCCCTCCGCGGCACCGACATCAAGGATATTTCGTTCCTCGGCCCCTGCGGCAAGGAGATGACCGACGAGGATTGGAACCAGGCTTACGTCAAGTGCCTGGGCGTGCGGCTGGCCGGCGACCTCATCGGCGACATGGACGAGCGGGGCGAGCCGGTCGTTGACGAGACGGCCCTGATCCTGCTCAACGCCCATCATGAGTCCGTCACCTTCACATTGCCCATGACGCGGGACGAGCAGATCTGGGAACGCGTGCTGGACACGTCGGCGGGGGACGACACGCCGCTGAGCCTGCGGGGCGGCGAAGAGCTTGCTCTCGGCGACCGGTCGGTGGTGGTCCTGTTCACGCGCGATGAGCCGGAAGGCAAGCTACCGGCCTCCCGGACCGAGAACGAGTCGCTCCGCCGCGAGGCGCGCAAGCCGCAGCCTCCCGTGCCGTCGCACAAGGCTGCACATGATCATCGCGAAGCGTGACGTCACCGGCCCCCACGAGACAACGGCGAGGTACCTCTCCGGCCTGGCCGTGTCGCTCCGTTCGCGAAGGAGGCATCGTGTCAACCGTCGTCAAGGCGAGCGTGGAGCTAGACTCCCCGGCCGATCACTCCACTTACTGCGAGAGGTTGCTTGCAGCGGCCCTCAAGGAGATCGGCCGCAGGCGGGCAGCCCCACAGGCGACCTACCGCGTCCAGCTCCATGCCGGCTTCCGGTTCCTGGATGCCCTGGCGATCGTGCCTTACCTGGCCGACCTGGGGATCTCGGACTGCTATGCGTCTCCCTATCTCAAGGCCGCGCCCGGCAGCACGCACGGCTATGACATTACCGATCACGGCATGCTCAACCCCGAGGTCGGCACGGCCGATGAGCATTCCGCCTGGTTGACTGCACTTCGAGATCACGGTCTCGGCCTGCTCCTGGACGTCGTTCCCAACCACATGGGCATTCTCGGCAACGAGAACCCCTGGTGGAACAACGTGCTGGAGAACGGCCAGGCCTCGCCCTACGCTCAGTATTTCGACATCGACTGGGCGGCTCCAACCCGCCCCGAGAACCGGGGCCGCGTCTTGCTCCCTTTCCTCGGAGACCTCTTTGGCGAGGTCCTCGAGCAGGGAGAGCTTGGTGTGGTACGGGAGGGCGGGGCCTTCCACGTGCAGTACCACGAGCACCGCTTCCCGCTTGACCCGAAAAGTTATCGGACGATCCTCGAGCCGGCGCTGCCGTCCATCAGCAACGAGCTGGGAGCCGAGCACGAGGCCACGCTCGAATATCAGAGTGTCCTGACCGCGATCCGGAACTTGCCCGAGCACAATGACAGCAGCCCCGAGCACGTCGCCGAGAGGCATCGCGAGAAAGAGGTGATCAAGCGGCGGATCGGCACGCTGGTGGCCGATCACCCCGCGATCGCCGACGCAATCACGGCAGCTCTCGCGAGCCTGAGCGGGACACCCGGAAAGCCACGCAGCTTCGATGCGCTCGACTTGCTGCTCGCGTCACAACCCTATCGGTTGGCTTACTGGCGGGTCGCTGCCGACGAGATCAACTACCGCCGCTTCTTCGACGTCAACGCCCTGGCCGCGTTGCGCGGCGACCGTGAGGAAGTCTTCCGCGCCACGCACGCACTGGTGTTCGACATCATCGCGCGCCAGGGCGCGACCGGCCTGCGGATCGACCATCCCGACGGCCTGCTCGACCCGCAAACGTACCTGGAACGCCTTCAAGAAGCCTACGTTCTGGCGATCGCGCGCCGGTTGCACGAGGAGGACCTTGGGGAACAGACCGTCGGCTGGGAAGAGATCGAGCCAGTGCTCCGCGACCGGCTGGCCGGGCAGGCTGATGACGCGTTCAAGCGAGACTCTCCGTCGCTCTATGTGGTCGTGGAGAAAATCCTGGGTTATGACGAGGCCTTTCCGGGCGACTGGCCTACTCATGGTACATCGGGGTACGAGGCGCTGAACCGGATCAACGGCCTGTTCGTCGATCCCGCAAGTGCCGCCGAGTTCACCCGGCGCTATCATTGCTGGATCGACGATCCGACGCCCTATCGCGATGTCGTCCGCCAGATGAAGCTGCTGATCCTCGAAGTCTCGCTCGCCAGCGAGTTGCACGTGCTGGCCTACCAGCTCGAGCGGATCGCGCTGCGCGACCGGCGATCGCGCGACTTCACGCAAAGTGGGCTGCGACACGTCCTCAGGCAAGTGATCGCGTCGTTCCCGGTGTATCGCAGCTATATCACCGCCAAGCGTGTCAGCGAACAGGACCGGGCGATGGTGGATCGCGCCATTCGTCTGGCGATGCGCCGCAACCCGATGACCAGCCGGGCGATCTTTCGATTCCTCCGCAACGTCTTGCTCGACCGGGTCAAGAGGCCCGACGACCTGCCGGCCGACGAGCCCGAACCGGCCGACTTCGCCGGCAAGTTTCAGCAGGTAACCGCCCCCGTCATGGCCAAGGGCCTGGAAGACACGTGTTTCTACAATTACAACCGGCTGGTCTCGCTCAACGAGGTCGGAGGGGATCCCGGCCGATTCGGTATCAGTCCCGACCAGCTTCACCGCTGGAACATCGACCGGGCCGCCCGTTTCCCCCACGCACTCACCCCGCTCTCGACCCACGACACCAAGCGTAGCGAGGACGTGCGGGCCAGGATCAACGTTCTATCCGAGGTTCCGGATCGCTGGTTTCAGGCCCTCGAGCGGTGGAATGAACTGAACCAGCGGCACAAAAGGCAGATTGACGACAAGGATGCCCCTGACCGGAACGAGGAATACTTCTTCTACCAGAACCTGCTGGGCGCCTGGCCTCTGGAGGATCTCGACGAAGAGGCGTTTGCCACTTTTCGCGACCGGATCCGTGCCTACATGGCCAAGTCGATTCACGAGGCCAAGGTCCACAGTAGCTGGCAGAACCCCGACCCGGAATATGATGAGGCGATCGACGACTTCGTCCTGGCAGTGCTCGACCGGGTCGGGAACCAGGCTTTCCTGGACGACTTCCTGGCATTTCAGCGATTCGTGTGCCACCACGGGATGATCAATTCCCTGGCCCAGACCCTGCTCAAGATCGGCTCGCCGGGCGTTCCGGATACGTACCAGGGCACCGAACTCTGGGACTTCAGCCTGGTCGATCCTGATAACCGTCGCCCGGTCGACTATGACCGGCGTTCATCGATGCTCAAGGATCTGATGTCCAGGCAAGGCAATCTCACGGAGCTGGTCCGAGACCTGGTTGCCAGCGCTGCCGACGGCCGCATCAAGCTCTACACTCAATGGCGCGCCCTGGCTGCCAGGCGCGAAGTGCCCGGCCTGTTCTCCACCGGCGAATACCGGCCGCTGCCTACCCGTGGGAAGCACGAGTCGAGCCTCTTCGGTTTTCTCCGCGTCCAGGGTTCCCGCGTGGCGGTCGTGGCCGTGCCTCGCCTGACAACTCGCCTGGACATCGCCGATCGCTTCCCGCTGGGCCCGGCCACCTGGCAAGACACGGAGCTGGAGCTGGCGGGTCTGGCTGACGGCAGAAAGCTCCGTAATGTCTTCACCGGCGCAAGCGTCGCGGCCTCGGCCGACAACCAAGCCACCATCATCAAGGTCAGCGACCTCTTCGCGGATTTTCCGGTTGCCCTGCTCCTTGGCGAGTAAGTGTATCGAGTCCACGGCCAATGAACTAATCGCGGGATGCGTCCGTGTTTTCCCGTCGCTTGCGTCGAATGGCGGGATGGACATCGTCATCCTCTGGCTGGGTCGATCCCATCTCTGGCTCCTCGGGTCGTGGCGGAGCCGGCCGGGCCGCGAGAACGACAGTGCAGTTGCCCGAGAGACGCCACGGTCGGCCGGGCTCGAGCGGTGAGATACCGGATCCTTCATAGCGCGGGTGCTCGCTGTACCAGAGCAATGACCACTGCATGGCCGGGGGCGGTGCCAGCAAGGGCTCGGAGTTGGGCATCGGATAAAGATCGCGGCCCAGGTTGACCAGAAGCAGCCGGTCGTTCGAACCGTCGCCCAAATAACGGAGGGCGAACCCCTCTGGACCGAGCACCGCACCGTGGATTGATTCGGAACGCTGAAGACGGAAGGTCGGGTCCTCGCGGCGGAGCTTGAGCAGATCCTGGAACAACCGGAACGTCGGGTTTTCGCGGTAATCCGCCGGATCGTCGAGCTTGGATTCCTGGAAGGCGGTGCGCGACAACGGATCGGCAATGACCGCTCTCAAGTCGGGATGCGTGGTGCTCTGGAATCCGGCAAGCTCTTGCCGTCGACCCTCGCGAATGGAATTCGCCAGCGGATCGGTGTGGTCGGCGAAAAAGAGGAAGGGCCGGCTGCTGCCCAATTCCTGTCCCTGGAAAAGGAGCGGAGTCTGAGGCGCCAGCAGCCAGAGCGCGGCCATCGCCCGATATCGCGCCGCGCTCGTGAGGTCCTTGAGACGAAGCCCCCGCGCCGAGTTGGCCACCTGGTCGTGGTTCTCGAGATAGGTTACGAACCGGGCAGCCGGGATGCCGAAGGTGCAAGTTCCCCGCAGTTTTTGCTGCCACTTGCAAAACTGCCCCTGAAACAGGTAACTCCATTTCACAGCCGAGACCAGCTCTTGCGGGGTACCGCGGTAATCGCAGTAATAGGCCTCGTTATGCCCCGTCAGGGCCACGCGGGCACTGTGGTGGAAATCGTCGTTCCAGACGCCATCGAGCCCGTAGCCCCCCTCGTCATGAGGTCGAAGCAACCGTACGTTCTGAGCCTCGTTTTCGGCGATGAGCAAGAGACTTCGCTGTCCGCCCGCGGCGCGGGCATGGCGGCTGATCTGCGCCAGGATGTGCTCGGTCGAGCGGTCGTGGATCGCATGCGTCGCGTCGAGCCGCAGACCGTCCAGATGGTACTCCGAAACCCAGTACCCGGCATTGGCGATGAAGTACTCGTGGACCGGCCCACTGTCGGGGCCGTCGAAGTTCAGCGCGTCTCCCCAATCATTGCCTCTGCGTTCCTTGTGCACGTAATGGCTGGAGAACGCGTGATGGTAGCATCCGTCGGGACCGAAGTGGTTGTAAACCACGTCGAGGATCACGCCGAGCTCCAGCTCGTGTGCCCGGTCGACGAACCGGCGCATGTCGTCCGGCTTGCCATAAACGTGATATGGAGCGAACAGGTCCACTCCGTCGTATCCCCAGCCGAACGCGCCGGCGAACTCGGCGACAGGCATGACCTCGATCGCAGTGACCCCAAGCTCGACCAGTCTGTGTAAGCGCTCGGCCGCGGCGTTCCAGGTCCCCTCCGGGGTAAACGTTCCGAGATGCAGCTCGTAAAACACCTGGCCCTCGAGCCTCAGCCCCTTCCAGTCATGGTCGTGCCAGGCATACTGGCCGGGATCTACGACCTGAGAAGGACCATGCGGCCCCTGGGGCTGAAAGCGTGAGGCCGGGTCGGGGTAGCAGTCGCCGCTGCCCGTCCGGTAGCGATAGAGCACGCCGTCGCCCGCGCTGGCAGCGGTTCCGGAAAAGTAGCCATTACCCTCCGGCACAAGCTCGAGCGGTTCCAAGGCATCGGCCTCGTTTTCGCTCGCGAAGACGACGTCAAGCTTCTCACAGTTCGGTGCCCAGATCCGGAAGTGAACCCCCGCCCCGGGCTGAACCTCGGCGCCGATCGGCAGCCTACGCGCTGGGCGTTCCCGCTCGCCTCTCCCGTCGTGTTTGTCCTCAATCCTGGTTGTTGGCGTGAGTGTTGTGGGAGTCACTATGCTCGCTCCGGAGGCGTCATGTTGCTCGGCCGCTTGGCCGCTGTTCCACAAATGCACGCAATTTCCGTTCCTACGCTTGGGGGACAATCAAGATAACCATCGCTCGGGTTCAGCGTAGGCTGGGGCCTTTCGTCGCCTTGGCGAGTGCAGCATTTCGGCCCCGGGTCCTGGCCTCATCAGTAGACTGGAGATTCGGCCCTGGTGCAACCACGAGTGGGGTGCGGAATTCTTGGTGCTGGGCGACACGCCCCCGTGGATATGTTGATTTCGGTTGACTCTCAGGCATGTTTCGTGCCCCGACCGATCGATCCATCCCCGCGTCCTCGCTTGTCACGATAAAGCCCCTCTGACAGATCAAACTTGCCTCGAAAAGCTAATACTTACTATTGATAAAATAGAATGGATTATATTTTTCGCCGGGTTTACACTGAGTGAGTGTAACCCACCTGCAAGTCAAGAGGTCTTCGCCTCCTGATGATCTGCCAGTGTGCTGAACCTCATGTCGGGTGTTGGGCCATGAGGCACCATCCACTCATCACGTCAGAGACGAGGTGAGGTGGGATCGCAATAACAAGTGCCAAATCGTACAGAGGTGTTCCCGTGACCAGACAACGCCCGATCGTTCTCGGTATTGTGGGCGACAGTGCAGCCGGTAAAACGACGATCACGCAAGGGCTCGTAAACATCCTCGGCGTCGACTGCGTCACGCACGTTTGCACCGACGACTATCACAAATACGACCGGAAGGAACGCGCGGAGCGCGGCATCACGGCGCTGCATCCCGAGGCCAATTACATGGACGTGATCGAGCTGCACCTGGAGCGTCTGCATTACGGTCAGCCGATCCTCAAGCCGGTGTACGACCACGCCACCGGCACCCTTGTCCGACCCGAGTATGTCCGGCCACGCCAGTTCGTCATCGTCGAGGGCCTGTTGGGCTTTACCACCCCAATCATGCGGCAGTTCTACGATGTCAGAGTCTATCTCGCCCCACCGGAAGAGATGCGGAGGCAGTGGAAAATCAAGCGCGATACGACCAAGCGCGGCTACACCACCGAGCAGGTGCTGAAGGAACTCGAGTGCCGGGAACCCGACTCGCGCGACTTTATCCGCCCCCAGAAGAGGTTTGCCGACATCGTCGTGACGTTCCATGAGCCGAAAGGCGACTCGCCGAAAGAGGCGGGTGGCAACCTTAACGTGCGACTCGTGTTGCGTCCCACCATTCCGCACCCGGACCTGAGTTATCTCGTAGACAGCGATCACCCGGATTCCGGCGTCCGTCTCAAGCTCGGGCGCGATGAGGGACGCCCGGTCGATTTTCTCGAGATTGACGGCGATGTGGCCTCGCAGCATGCTATTGAGTTAGAAAATGCCATCTGGCAGCACCTGCCCGACCTGCGTCCCGTCGGCGACGATCAAATCGGCAACTACCTCGATCGTGCCGAGAAGAAACACAGTTCACCGCTCGCAGTGACGCAGCTCTTGATCACCTATCATCTTTTGCGCAAGTACAGCGACCTCTCCCAGTTGCCCTTCGCACCCCCGGCTGCCGCCCTGAGCCGACTTGGGTCCATGCCGACGCCGCTGTCATTGAGCCATATGGGGGCAGCAAATAGCAGATGACCTTGCGACTTCGGACGAAGAAGGCCAGCAGCCTGCCGTACCGGTCTTGGCTGGTCGGGCTGGTCTGGACTTCCAGACGTGTACGTTTGTCTTCCAGAAGGTCAGTCGTGAACCGGCTGGCATCTCGACCGTAATACTCCACGTGCTTGTGGCGCTCGGTTATCTCGAGTGCGTCCGCGACATCAGCCGCACCTTGTCGGTCTGGCCGTCTGCGGACCGGCCAAGTGAGGCGGGAGCAGGCACGGGTTGGATAGCTGCCGTCGACCGTATCTGCGTCTCAACCTGGTCCGTAGAGAAAAGCCGTCAATTGCTGGTTCGCAGCCTCGGCATGGTTGTATAACGACATGATGAGATCACCGACGGAAACCATTCCGACCAGCTTGCCTTCGTCGACCACGGGCAACTGGCCTACATGGCTCCGTGACATCATGCCCATGACTTCGTGCACGGCATCGTTGGAGCTGCAAGTGAGAGGGTTGGGCGTCATGACTTCTTTGATGAGCTGGCGATGGAACACCTCGGGGTCGCGATGGTCTCCGTAAAGCACGTCACGCTCGGTGAAGATCCCGACAAGTTTTCCTGAGGCATTGACGACTGGCAGCGAGCCGATGTTGTGCTCGACGAACAGAGCCAGCGCCTCTTTAACGGACGCTTCGGGGGCGATTGAAATCAACCGTCGCTCCTTTGCGACCAGAACATTTTCGACTCGCATCGATCGGCCTCCTCGAAAAGGGGTTCAGTAAGTAGAGACTGACATCTCTCCAAGGTCCCTCACATCATGGGAAGCTCTCGTGTGGCGAAGGGTCCGGGGGACGGCAGTCGCGCTCCCCTCCACCACAATGTCAATCCGTCGTCGGTTCGAAGGAGCAAAAGCCAGCACTCTGTGAGAATCCAATAACGATGGCGCCTCTCCTCTCATACTAATCGATACATGAAGAGGCTTTTAGACTTCTGTCCAACTTCATCGTAACCTGTTCAACCTGGATGTCAATATCCGTAACAGCCAATCCGTCCAATCTATCAGACTGAGCGGTCGGCCTCGTCTCAGGAGGCAGCTCGATCCTGCACAGGCTGACGCGCGAGGCTTCGGGTGTGGACATCAGGATCGTGGGTGTCTGAATCGCACCATCCGGCCCCGAGGTGTGACGTCGAAGTCGCCGAGGGTTCTGCCGGAGCTCGGGCTCCTTTCACGATTGACTCGGTAGTGGATGGTCGAGCCCCAGCACATCCGGTAGAATTCGGGTAGCTCTAGAAGGACCTAAACCCATGACCAGATACGTCTTTTCCTCGGTCACCCGGATCTCCGACTTGCCGGAGGGCGACTTCTCGGTCGAGCCGCTTCCGCGCGAGGCGTGGGAGATGGGTGATTACGTCGTCGGCCATGTCGTAGGGGGCGCCGGCGAGGACCTCACCATCGAGCTGCCCAATGGGCGGATGATCGAGGCGACCGAGTCCGACCTGGTCGTCGGGGCCTTCGGCAAGCGCCATGCCACGCTGGACGCGACCGGCGACTGGGAAGCCATTGGCCCCGAGGGGCAGTTTCACGCCTTGACGGAGGGAGGCTTGTTCGGGAAATGCCTCTCGCGTTCGCCTTACGTCAAGCCCCTCATGTCGCTTGATTACCGCGGACACGTGCTGCGGAACGGTACGAAGGTTCGGATGCAGGACTTCGCGGCCCGCGCGGCGGGCCCAGACTTCACCACGCCCATCGTGCTTTTGATCGGCTCCTCCATGTCCGCGGGCAAGACCACGACGTCGAGAATCATCATCCGGCTCCTCAAGTCGTCGGGTCGCCGCGTCCTGGCCGCCAAGCTGAATGGCGCCGGCCGATATCACGACGTGCTCACCATGGCCGATGCCGGCGCCGATGCCATCTTCGATTTCGTCGACGCCGGACTGCCCTCGACCGTGTGCTCCGCGGAGGACTATCGCCAAGCACTGAGGCCCCTCCTATCAAGGATGGCCATGGTTGCCGCGGATGTGGCGGTGATCGAGATCGGCTCCTCGCCCCTCGAGCCCTACAATGGCGCGGTGACGATCAAGGAGATCGGCCGGAATGTGCGGGTGACGATCCTCTGCGCCTCGGACCCCTACGCGGTTCTGGGCGTCATGTCGGCGTTCGAGGTCCAGCCCGATCTGGTGACGGGCATCGTGGCGAACACCGGCGCCGGCAGGGAACTTGTCGAGAAGCTGAGCAGCGTCCGGGCGCTCAACCTCAAGGAGCCGGAGGCGCTACCTGAGCTGATGGCGTTGCTCCGAAAGAAGCTCTGGGGAGAAGACCCCCCCGCCTTCTCGCCCTGGGTGATCTGGTCGGGGTTGTGAGTGGACACGGGTAGATTTGAGCAGCAGGGGCTTGTTTCTCGTCCTAATTCACTTTAATGTGAAGATCTCATCCAGGCTCAAGGCGGGTCTTGCTGGGGGAAGTCATGGTGGCCCTGCTGTGCGATCTCTTGCATAGTTGGGCTTTTCTTTTGTGGTCGATGGCAGCCGAAGATCGGCAGCAAGGCATCGCCCCGAATGCCCTGGCACACGTGTAGAGTTCGCAGCAACACACAAAGAGAGGGTGCCCTCATGAGCCAGAACATAGCCGATCGTTACAACCAGCTCCATGCCCGCTCGCTGTCCGACCCGGCTGGGTTCTGGGGCGAAGTGGCCGAGGAGATCACCTGGTTCAAGCGCTGGGACAAGGTGCTGGACGATTCGAATCTGCCCTTCGCCAGGTGGTTCAAGGGCGGCGTTCTCAACACCTGCTACAACGCCATCGACCGCCATGTGGAGGCCGGCCGCGGTGAGCAGCGGGCGATCATCTATGACAGCCCGGTCACGAATACCATCGCGACCATCACCTACCGAGAGTTGCGGGACCAGGTCGCGGGCTTCGCCGGCGCGCTCCGTCACCTGGGCGTGGAGAAGGGCGACCGCGTCATCATCTACATGCCGATGATCCCCCAGACGCTGGTGGCCATGTTCGCCTGTGCGCGGCTGGGTGCCGTGCACTCGATGGTCTTCGGCGGTTTCGCCCCGCACGAGCTAGCAACTCGTATCGCCGACGCAAAACCCCGCGTCGTTGTCTCTGCTTCCTGTGGCATCGAACCGAACCGCCTTGTCAAGTACAAGTCGATGGTCGACGCCGCGATCGAGGAGTCGGAGCACAAACCGGAGCGCTGCATCATCTTCCAGCGCCCGCAGGAGAAGGCCGCGCTGCTGCCCGGACGCGACATCGACTGGAACGATGCGGTCGCCGACGCCGTCCCGGCCGACTGCGTGCCAGTCAACGCCACCGACCCGCTTTACATACTCTACACCTCCGGCACCACCGGCCGGCCCAAGGGTTCCGTTCGCGACAACGGCGGGCACGCGGTGGCGCTCAAGTGGACGATGAAGAACTTTTACAATGTCGAGCCGGGCGAGGTGTACTGGGCGGCCTCCGACGTGGGCTGGGTGGTCGGCCACTCCTACATCGTCTACGCCCCACTGCTGCACGGCTGCACCACGATCGTCTTCGAGGGCAAGCCCGTAGGCACGCCGAACGCCGGCACCTTCTGGCGTGTTATCGAGCAGCACAAGGTCCCCACCCTCTTCACCGCGCCGACCGCGTTCCGCGCGATCAAGCGCGAAGACCCACGCGCGGAGTACTTGAAGAAGTACGACCTATCCCACTTCCGGGCGCTCTTTATGGCAGGCGAGCGCTCCGACCCCGACACCCTGCGCTGGGCTGAAGAGAACCTGAAGGTCCCCGTGATCGACCACTGGTGGCAGACGGAGACGGGATGGGCGATTTGCGGCAACCCGCTGGGTACCCACCTGTACCCCGTCAAGTACGGCTCGGCCTGCCGGCCCATGCCGGGCTACGATATGCACGTGCTCGACCCCGGGCGGCAGGAGCTGCCGTGCGGCGAAAGCGGCGGCCTCTTCTCGAAGCTGCCCTTGCCCCCGGGCACGCTGACAACGCTTTGGAACGATGACGAGGGATTCAAGAAGACCTACTTCAGCACCCATCCCGGCTACTACGAGACGGGCGACGCGGGCTATATCGACGAGGACGGCTACGTCTATGTGATGTCCCGCACCGACGACATCATCAACGTCGCCGGCCATCGCCTGTCCACCGGGGAGATGGAGGGCATTCTCGCGGCCCACCCCGATGTGGCTGAATGCGCGGTCATCGGCACGGCTGACCAACTCAAGGGCCAGGTGCCCCTGGGTTTCCTGGTGCTCAAGGCCGGTGTCAACCGCCCGCACCACGAGGTTGTCAAGGAGGTCATCCAGATGGTGCGCAACCAGATCGGCCCGGTCGCCGACTTCAAGCACGCCGTGGTCGTGGAAAGGCTACCCAAAACCCGTTCCGGCAAGGTCCTCCGCGGCACGATGCAGAAGATCGCCGATCATCAGGAATTCAAGGTCCCGCCCACGATCGAGGACGCGGCCGTCCTGACCGAGATCGCCGAGGCCCTCAGCGATACTCGGCCGCACTGACCAGCACCACGGGCCAGCGAGATAACCCATGCTGCCATGCACCATCGCGGGATTGACATTAGCCGATTTATCACCGGTTTCCTCGAAATTTGTTGCAGTGGCAGAAAGAGCGTGAAAGGATACCGATCGAGGCTGGACTTCACGATGGGGAGACTGGACTTCACGATGGGGAGACTGGACTTCACGATGGGGAGAGAGGAGCAACCGAATGGCGAGCCAACGAGAGAGCGTCGAGGCTTCTGAGTCGGAAGTAGCCGTGCACTGGAAGGAGGAGGAGTACTTCTACCCGCCGCGGGACTTCATTGCCCAGGCGAACATGAC
>JAFAHT010000240.1 GCA_019237095.1 Planctomycetaceae bacterium | reverse complement strand
TCAGCTCAGGGGATCCTCTCCGTTCGTTTCCCTCCGGCCGGATAATCGATGTCGCGAAGGTGGTGACACCATGCTGGGGCGAGTCCTGGTCCTCTCGGCCAGTGCGGGCGCGGGGCACCTCCGGGCGGCCGACGCCGTCGAGAAGGCGATCCGCCTCCGCGGCGCCGCGACCGACGTGCAGCACCTCGACGTGCTCAGGTACACCAACCAGGTGTTCCGCCACCTCTATTCCAAGGCGTACATCGACCTGGTCAACAAGGCGCCCGAGGTTCTGGGCTGGCTTTACGACCATTTTGATGTCCCCGGCAGGAACGAAAAAGTCCGCCTGGCGTTCGACCGGCTGAACACGGTACCCTTCATCAATTTCTTGAACAAGTTTCAACCCGACGTTGCAATCTGCACCCATTTCCTGCCGTTCGAGATCATCTCGTGGCTCAAGTCGGAAAAGAAGGTGAATATACTGAACGCTGTGGTCGTGACCGATCTCGATGTTCACGCCATGTGGCTCTGTCGATACTTTGAGCAGTATTTCGTGGCTCTCGAGGAGACGAAGTTCCATCTGCTGGCACTCGGCGTGCCGGAGAGCAAGGTAACCGTCTCGGGTATTCCCATCGATCCGGTCTTCGCGGAAGCGAAAGATTCCCGGGCGATGCGGCGCAAGCACGGCCTCGATGAAGATCGGTTCACGATCCTGGTCTCGGCGGGAGGATTCGGGGTCGGCCCGGTCGAGCACATCATCGAGGCACTCTCGGGCCTGACTCGCCCTGCACAGGTGGTCGTGGTCTGCGGCCGCAACGAGGAGCTTCGTGCTCGGCTGACGGGCGTTGTCCCAAGGTTCACGAGGACCTCGGGCGTCGAGTTTCAACCGCTGGGCTTCACGACCGAAATGGACGAGTTGATGGCCGCCTCTGACCTGTTCGTGGGTAAACCGGGCGGGCTGACCACGTCGGAGGCGCTGGCCAAGGGGATGCCGATGGTCGTCATCAACCCGATCCCCGGGCAAGAAGAGCGCAATTCCGACCATCTCCTCGAGGAGGGCATCGCCATCCGCTGCAACAACCTTCCCGCCCTAGCTTACAAGATCGATCGGCTGATCGATGAGGCCGGCAAGCTTCACTTGATGCGCAGCAATGCCCTGGCCCTCGGCAAGCCCCAGGCGGCATTCACGATCCTGGATCGACTCGACACCTTGCGTACGAGACCGGAAGCCGAACCTGTCGCGACGCCGAACGCGAGGAAGAAAACAAGCCGAAGGCTTGCCTATTGAGGCGCTGGACGACACCGAAGCCATGCGAACCCAAGGAGGAGGCTCGCCGCCCTTACAAACGGTCGATATCTGTGACGTCCCTTTTTCCCTCCCCTTCAGCGAGGATCGGGACCACGGACGCCTTTCATCTTGCCTTCCTGTCGAGCACGACTTTCACCTCGTCCCAGAAGCCAGGCGACACGTCGCTGTGATGCTGTGACACCACGCGCCTCAGGCAACCCTCCGGATTCTCTCGGAAGGCAACGGCCAGTGCGGATGCCGCGATGACCGGTGACTGACTCCTGCCTGCCCCGCAGTAAACGAGAGTCGGCACACGCAGCCTCAGAAGATTGGCCACGCTGGTCATGGCTAGATCGAGCCACTCGGTACGGTTGCCGATCCCATCGATCAGGGGAAACCGGAGATAGAGCAGCTCCCGAGGTGGCTGGTCACACTTCTCCTCCGCGGCCAGGTTAACCAGGGCCTCGATGCCCGCATCGGCGATCCGCTCATAATCGCGTGCCTCTCCTGCATGGCCGATCCAGAGGCTGTAGGGTTGAATCTGAGTCATGATTGAACGCTCCACCATAATTGTTCTGAATGACTTTTTCTGGTGCTTACTCTTTGACCTCGAGGAAGGCGAGGGTGTCGGCGTCGGTTCGCCAGCCCCGCGCCAGCTTGATATACTCTCCGGCCATGCCCTTCGCGGCGTCCTTGGCCAGATCTTCGAGAATGGGCTCGAAGACAAAGGACGTTGCCTCAGCTACTCCCCAGAGTGCCAGCCACTCGATCACCATGGGCTGCCCCTTCCCGTTCGAAAAGATATGGTGAGGAGGTGCCATTCTTCACCAAGACTCTGTCCGCTCATTGAAATCCATCATAACATCGCCTTGGCGCGCACGCTCGGGTGAGAGTCGCGCTTATATTATGGTGGTGGAAGAGCATCGCCGGATCATTGGCGACCTTTGCGACGCGTGCAGTTCGGGGACACCATACTTAATTTTCGGAGTTAAGTATGGTGTCCCCGGAACTTGTCGCGGCCGCCCGCGCCATCCACCGCCAGACATACCAGCAGCGGTCGGGCAGAGAGTGATCGGTTTCTCAGGCATGCCCCCGCACCCAGAAGCGGACGTGGCGGTTCCTTGCCGCCACCCGCGCCCTGTGCTAAGGTCGCAAAAGACAGGACGGCGTCAGCGAGAGACAACACGCGATGAAGCACGTGATCTCGATCGATTCCCCGGGACCGGGGCGCGAACGTCAAGCCAAGCTCGCATCGCTGCTTTTCTCGGCGGTGGAAGTTTCGAACCGCGCGAGGAGGGTCTACGAAGCGATGCTCGAGCAGTCGGCTCAAATTCGCGCCGCCAACTTCACAGTGATCGGCACCGATGACCTGGAGCGAATGTTCGCCCTCTACGACCGAGAGTTTTTCCGCGGGCTGCTCGGCGAGATGCTCATGGAGGACTATGCCCATCCCATGGCGTTCCGGCTTTCACGACGGCTCACCCGCGCGGCCGGCCAGACCATGCGCCAGCTCCGACGGGTTCCGGTTGCCGGCAAGATGGCCAAACGGGTGGACTACGAGATCTCGGTCTCGACCACGCTCCTGTTCAGCACCTTCCAGAACGTCGAGCGGGAGGTCATCGTGGGTGGCCTGCTCTGCCACGACCGGCTCGAGGCCTTGCAGCGAATCTTCGAGCATGAGCTCCTGCATCTGGCCGAGTTCCTGGGCTGGGGTCGTTCGAGCTGCTCGGCCGAGAACTTTCATGCCCTGTCGCGGCGGATCTTTGCCCACGAGGGCGTCTCGCATGATCTCGTCACACCCCGCGAGCAGGCCGCGGTCGCGTTTGACGTCCGCGTCGGCGATCAGGTCAGCTTCGAGCTCGAGGGCGCGACCTACCACGGCCGCGTCAACCGGATCACCCGCCGCGCCACCGTCCTGATCGAAAGCCCCCGCGGCGAACCCTTCTCCGACGGCCGCCGGTACCTGACCTATTATGTGCCCCTATCCTTACTCCGCAAGCAAAGTTAGCCACTTGCTTATCTGTATTTATATACATGTCCATCTGTGTTCATCTGTGGCTTGCTCGCCCGGGCTCACCCCCCGATCCAGGCTTTACGCTGAGCCTTCTGAGCATCGGTGGCCTCGGGATTGGCCTCCAGCACCCATTGGCGAGGTGGGTCCTGGCCGAAGCAGGCCTCGAGTCGCTGCAAGCGGTCGCGCCGGGAGATCAGGAACGACACCTTCTCGCCGGGCTGGAAACACTCCATCCGCCTGGACCACTGGTCGGCATGAACCCGATCATCGCCGATGGCCAGGATTTCGTCGCCGACGTTGAAACCCGCCTCGAATCCGGGCGTGCCGCGTTTGACCTGGTTGACCATCAGGCGGCCCTCCTCATTCTTGGTCAGCAGGCCCAGCCACGCCTTGGGCGGCTTGTTCGCGTCCTTGTTCTTCTTCTCGTCCTTGGCGAAGCGGAGGCCCAGCCAGTCGAGGGCCTCGGTGTAATCGAGCTCCTCGGTGGTCTCCAGGACCTTGCGGAACCAGGACGACAGATCGACCCCGGCGACCTCCTGCACGGTGGCGCGAAACTGTGGGGCTGTGAACCCCCGCGGCCCGGAATAGCGCTCGTAGGCCAGCCGCATCACGTCGTCGAGGTTTTTCTTGCCTGAGGTCGCCCGCCGTATCCTGGCATCGAGCAGGAATGCAACCACAGCGCCTTTGACGTAATAACTGATGCCGGTATTGGGCGTGTTCTCGTCCTTGCGATAGAGCTTGATCCAGGCTTCGAACGACGACGCCTCCAGCGGCTGGACCAGCCGGCCCGGCGTGGTCTGAAGCCGTTCAATGTCGCCGGTGCTCTTGTCGGCGTCGGAGCCGGGCGAGGGAGGATCGCCGGCCAGGTACTCCTCAACAGTGCACAACCCTGCGCGGCGGACCAGGAGACGATCGTAATAGCTGGTGATCCCCTCGGCGACCCAGAGGCTGGGCGTGTAGACCTCGTTCTCGTAGTCAAATGGGCCAAGCTCGGCGGGACGCAGTCGCTTGACGTTCCAGGTGTGGAAAAACTCGTGGCTGACCAGGTTGAGCCATCCCAGGTAGCTCGAGCGCGTGCGCGTGGCCCAGCGGCTGGTCATCAGCACCGTCGAGTTCTTGTGCTCCAGGCCACCGCCACTTTCGGTCAAGAGGTTGAAGAAGACATACTTCTCATAGGGCAGAAATCCCCAGAAGGTCTTCTGGGCCCGAACGATCGCCTCGACATCGCGGGCCGACCGCGGGCCGTCCCACAGGCCCCCCTCCCCCTCGTTGACCAGGTAGTGCGGCACCCCATCGACCTGGAACTCGTAGATTGCCGGATTGCCTGCGTAGATCGGCGAATCGACCAGCGTGTCGAAATCGGCCGCAAGGTAGTGGTGCGGCTTACGGCCGGGTGCTTCGGGAAGCCCCGTCACACTCGTACGCCATTCCGGGGGCAAGACGAGGGCCACCTCGTGAGGACGCGGTTCGGAGCCGGCCAGGGTCAGAAACGTCGCCGCGCCATTGAGCAGGGCGAACGAGCCATCCACCCCGTTTCCTTGCACTGACATCGCCCGCCCGTAGACCCGATACGCGACCTTGATCTCGGCCGCTCCGCCCGTCTTTACCCGCCAGCGGTTCTTCCGCACCTTGGACAGTTCGAGAGCCTTGCTGTCAGGGCCCGTGGCCTGAATCTCCTCGAGATGCCGCGCGTACTCGCGCACCAGGTACGAGCCAGGCGTCCAGACCGCCATCATCAGCTCGATCTCCGAGGATCCCTGCACAGGTACTCGTGCTTCTACCTCCACATAGTGCGTCTGGGGCGCTGAAAATCGCAGAAGATAACGAATCGGCTCGGCCGATTCGGCAAGGTTCGGCGTGAGAGTCATCATGAAGAATCCAAAAACAAGTGACTTGCCACACGAAACGATTCGTAACATCCTATCCTCACGATCGGGCGGATATCTCACCAGCCGCGATGGCGAGCCGCATCGCCGCACCTATCTTAGAGCCCCCCCGGCGGAGAAATCTACGGCAGCACCAGGACGATGGTAGCTCTCTGACCAATATCCACCATCCGCGTTTGGCTCGTTTCGTGCTAGATAATCCGGGCGAATCTTCCAGACTATCCGAAATTCCTTGCGATTCACAGGATAGGAGGTTTACGCAACAGGGATAGACTTGTTAGGATATGGGACCTGAGTTCCTATAGGGACTGACATCGCCCACGGCCAGGCTCCAGCCTGAGAGCGCCAAGGCTGACTCCATGTCACGATCAGACAACCATCATCGACCTGGCAAGCGAGAGGGAACAACCCCAATGAGAACAATGCATGTTGGGATTGTCGCCGCCCTGGCATTCTTTATTGTGGTTGATGAAACCGAGGCACAGCAATGCTCGGGTGCTGGCTTGGCGGCGGGCACCTACGTGAGCGGACCTATTTCGGGGGAGGTCGCGCCTGTCGTCACGACCTTTCCCACGCAAGGGCAGGTCATGCCGTACAGTTACTGGGTTTCGGCCCCGAAACCTGCGCGGATTTATGTCGAGTATGGGGCGAGCGACCAGTTCCCCTTCCAGGGCCGGGCTTACGGCAACCCCAGCGACCGGTGGTCTTGGTATTACATGGGCGGCGGCGACAGCCGATACCTGGCGAAGTACTACTATCCACCCCTTCGGTAGCGGTAAGCTCCGTCCGGTGAGATCGCACCCATATCGCCCGTGGGAACCGGCAGCGCCTGCGGCACCCCTCCGCCCACGCCGATCATGAAGAACTGGGAGTGCCTCCGTGAGAACTCCGAGCCGCCGGATGACCAGGCGCGCGAACTTGCCCGGATCGACAGCCAAGCCACCGGGACAGTCCCTCTGGTGACCGGACTCGGGGGCTATCTATAATCACGTCGCGGCAATCGCCCTTGACACGATCAAGCACCGGGCCTAGGAATCATCTAGGGGCTCACTTCGGGAGCACGGCACATCCAGCCCCAACATGGCACGTCTTGCCTTTGACTTTGCTCCAGCGTGCCGGTTCCGATCAAAATCAGAGTGCTCGAACGATGCGTTACCCTGGCAAAGGAAGGATAGTACAAATGATCTCCAAGCTCGTGACCTACGCGACGATCGTCTTCGGGGGAACCATCTCCGGAGCCCTGGTGGGAAGCCTTGCCGGCCCCGTCCGCATCCTCATGTCCACCGAGGAAATAGGAATTCTGGGAGCCTGCATCGGAGCCTGCCTGGCGATTGTTGGCTGCAAGTTCGCCATGGAGCATCACGAGGCGAGGGAGCAAAACCGTGAGCTTTTCCGGGCCCTGGAAACCCGCCTCGCCCGGGTCGTCCGCGCCCACGAGCCTCAACCGCTCCACGATTGACGGCAAAGCGGGAAGTCCGCGTACTGAACCTCTGGACCAACCGGATGACAGGCGGCCAGGTTTGCCGACGGGGCCGAGAGTGGGGACGGGGCGAGAAAGGCATGGCCATTGGCCACGCCAGACCCCCTACTGAATCCGAACGAAGGTGCGTAGCCAAAGCTTTGTTACCGTGTGCGGACGCTGGCGCCCGGCACCTCACATTGAGGAAGTGAATTATGGACTTGAACAAAGCCATTGAATTCGCACAGCTTGTGAACGCGGCATACGCCATACCTCCGGACAACCTCGCTAATTCAGCCGGCAAAGCGTTGATCGCGGGCCACACAGCCTACACGGTCGTGACGACGATTTATGCAAACGACCTCGCGACAGACATGAACCCTGGCCGTGGCAATCACGAGGTCTCGATCGGGTTCGTCTGTCAGGCGGACGGAACTGGGGATGTCGTCATCGCGATTCGCGGCACGGAAGGAATTCAGGAGTGGATCAACGACGCCCACTTTCTCCTTGTAACGTGCCCTTTCCTCGCGGGAGCCGGCCACACGGAAGATGGCTTCACCGCCATGTACAATTCCCTTCGAACGGGTGATGCCGCCGGTTCGCCAACTGTCGTCAACGCGCTGGCGACGCTTCCCTTCCCGCAGCCGGTCAGCTCGGTGACGATCTGCGGACACAGCCTGGGAGGAGCTCTTGTAACGCTGTTGGCCCTGGACTTGGCGGCGAATACGAACTTCAAGAACCCTACGGTCTACTCCTACGGCAGCCCACGCACGGGAGATCCGTTGTTTGTGAGCACGTACAACCAGGTGGTCAAGAATTCATTCCGCATCGCCAATCGACTTGACCTCGTGCCGAAGCTGCCTTTGCCCCCAGTTTATGAACATGTGCTTGAGCACTATGAGCTGAACCCGATACAGTTGATTCCGCTCCCGTCCAAGATTCTGGTAAAGCTTACCTTTAGTTGCGAGCACAGCCTCGACAGCTATCTTTATCTCTTGTCCGTGGTCTCTGGTGGCCCTCTCCTGCCGCTGGATCCAACATGCAAGCCTTGACGGGGACAAGGGGACGTGGCTGAAGCCGCAAAACAAATCGGAGTGACGACCGGATTTCGAACATTTTTTCATGGGCTGGGCCTGGGGCATCCCGAACCGCCCTACCTGGTTCCGGAGAGCATCGAGACGCTCCAAGCCCACGACGTGGTCGCACTCGAACCGGGATTCTATCTGCCCGGAGTCGGGGGGATGCGGTTCGAGCGCAACCACCTGATCACCGACCGCGGGCACGAAACGCTCACGCGACACCAACTGGCGCTGACGCCGTGC
The DNA here is from genome assembly GCA_019237095.1 of Planctomycetaceae bacterium. Taxonomy (GTDB): domain Bacteria; phylum Planctomycetota; class Planctomycetia; order Isosphaerales; family Isosphaeraceae; genus Aquisphaera. The sequence goes on along the minus strand of JAFAHT010000240.1, from coordinate 266 downwards.
GCGAACTTGCTCCGCGAAATCATGGGGTCGCCGTCTCGATAGCGATCACGCCCCGGCGGCCGTCTTCAGTGCGCTCAGGGCTGGCTCGTAGTCGGGCTCTTGGACGATCTCTGGCACGATCTCGGCGTAGGTGATCTTATTCGAGGGATCCACCACGAACACGGAGCGTGCCAGGAGGGGGATCGGCAAACCCTGGATGAGCACGCCGTAATGTTGACCAAAGCTGTGGTTGTGCACGTCGGAGAGGTTCTTCAAGTTCTCGATGT
>JAFAHT010000052.1 GCA_019237095.1 Planctomycetaceae bacterium | reverse complement strand
TCTGCTGGAAAAGCTCATCGAGGACCACGGCAGCATCCGCTGTCTGGTGGAATTGACTGACCTTCACGGCATCGAACCGAGGGCCGTTTGGGACGAGATCAAGTTCGACGTCCGCCATGCCCGGCAGATCGAACGGTGCGCTGTTGTGGGCGACAGACGGTGGGAGGCCTGGATGACTAAGCTGTCGCGGCCGATCTTCGCGAGAGCCGAGATGCGCTTCTTCGATCGAGCCGAAACGGAGAAAGCCTGGGAGTGGATCAAGGAGGGGCTCTGACGGCAAGAACGTGCCTCAGGGCTCTTGTCAGAGGCGACCCTGCTTGTCTTCAAGTGGTCGATCGATGATCCCGGGTTCTTCTCCAGGGGCGGGAGTCCGGCGGCGGGCAGAACGCGGTAGCCTCCGGGCTTACATGGTCCGGCAGCATTGAGCCACCACACTCGACTGAGGCAAGGATAGGGGAGGAGGAGGGTTTCTTGCACGGGCTTGCTGTCAATCGGGACGAGAATGCGGACTAGCGGAATCGCTTGGGGGTGACGCCGACGAGGCGCTTGAAGTGCCGGGTGAAGTGACCCTGGTCCCAGAACCCGGACCGGGCCGCGACCTGCGCCAGCGAAAGGTCCTTCCCGTCCCGGAGCAACTCCTTGGCCCGCTCAATGCGGCGGGTGATGACGTACTGGTGCGGGGGTAGGCCAGTCGAGGTCCTGAACTGGCGCGCGAAGTGGTAGGGGCTGAGGTGCACGACCCCTGCGAGGTCATCGAGAGTCAGCCCGGAGTCGAGGTGTTCCTCGATGTACCCGAGGGCGGCTTGGAGCTGCCGTTTGGACAGTCCCCCACGCGGTCGCTGCTCGACCCGATCGGCGGGGACGAAGTGCCGGATGAACTTGACGAGCCGCCTTCGGCGGCGCCCTCGCGGCCCGTGAACTCTGGTTCAGAGATCTGGTTCTTACGGCTGGTAGCCTTTACCTTGCGCTCCGGTGTCGCGCGTCTGTGGCCGTATTTCCCTTGGTGCTTCTTGCCCGCGGATGAGCATGGCCCGAGAGGCTTCGACCTTATCTTTGGTGACTTGCCATGCCGGGTTTTCCCGTCATGGTATTGATCCCGTTGGGGAGACTTTCAACGTCCCCGATACCCCTCTTGGCACGCGGCACCTTGTTCTTTCACGACCCGCATCCTCCAACCGGAGACACTCATGGTCGTCCCAAACGAAGAGCCGAAGAAGCCAGCCAAGCCAAGGAAGCCAGCCAAGCCAAGGAAGCCAACCAAGCCCAGCAAGTCGCGTGAGAGGTCGCTTCCCGTCCCCGTCCCCGCCTCCCCGGCGACGCTCAATGTCATCAACCCGGACGCGGCCGGAATCGACGTCCATTCCAACATGCATATGGTCTGCGTCCCGGCCGACCGCGACGCCAACCCAGTCCGCCAGTTCGGCGCCAACACCGTCGATCTTCACGAGATCGTCGCATGGTTGAAGAAATGTCGCATCAAGACGGTCGCTCTGGAATCCACCGGCGTCTACTGGATCCCTCTCTTCGAGCTCCTCGAATCGGAGGGTTTCGAGGTCCACCTGGTGGAACCGGGGCAGCTTTCGCGTTGCGGCGCGCGCCCCAAGACCGACGTGCTCGACGCCCAGTGGATCCAACGCTTGCATTCCTACGGTCTCTTGCGCGCGTCATTCCGGCCTCCCGATTCCGTGCTGGCGCTGCGTGCCTACTGGCGGCAGCGGCAGATGCAGGTCCGCTACGCCGCCTATCATGTCCAGCACATGCAGAAAGCCATGGAGCAGATGAACGTCAAACTGACGGAGGTCGTCAGCGACATCACAGGGCTGACCGGCATGTTGATCATCGGTGCCATCCTGGAGGGCGAACGCGACCCGAACGAACTGGCTCAACTGCGTCATCCGCAATGCCATCACAGCGAGGAACAGATTGCCCTTGCGTTGCAGGGAACATGGCGGCCCGAACATCTCTTCGAGCTTCGGCAGGCACACGAGTTGTACCAGTTCCATCATCGCCAGATCGCCGCGTGCGACCAGCAGATCGAGGCAGAACTGGCCCAATTCCCCAACCGGGCGGGGGAGAAGACTCACACTGTCAAGCCGCGCAAGACCGGGCACAAGAGCAACGACGTCCGGTTCGAGGCGGCGGGCCCGCTGTTCAAGGCCTTCGGCGTGGACCTGACATTGATCGAAGGAATCGACGTGGCAACGGCCCTGGTGATCTTGGGCGAGATCGGCGTGGACGTCAGCCGATTTCCCACTGAGAAGCACTTCGCAAGTTGGCTGCGGCTGTGTCCTCCGCAGGATGAGAGCAACAAGACGAACCGACGCCGCGGTCACCGCAAGGCTACAAGCCGAGTGACCATCGCGTTGCGGATGGCTGCGCGGTCGGTGGGCCAGGGCATGTCGCCGCTGGGCCTGTTCTACCGCCGCATCCGCAGCCGGATCGGCGGACTCGGAGCCGTGAAGGCGACCGCCCACAAGTTGGCGTGCTTGATCTACAGGATGCTCAAGTACGGCCAGGAGTACGTCACACAGTCGATAGAAGAGTACGAGGCCAAGGTGCGGGGAAATCTGTTGAAAGGGCTGAAGCGGAAGGCGGCGGCGCTGGGCTACCACCTCAGTCCGCTGCCCGCGCCGTAGGAGAGCCGATCGAGGCCGTCGCCATCGTGCGACAGGCACGTGGCCATGCACAACGCTGAGAAACCCAATCCTCGAGCATCCGTTCGCGATACTGGGGGCCAGGGGGGATTGTGAGCCCCGTCCATCACTCAATCCAGAAACAGCCTCCGCGAAGTCGACCCACTCAGCCGAGGCAGCGCCGGAGTTCATGGGGAGG
>JAFAHT010000464.1 GCA_019237095.1 Planctomycetaceae bacterium | reverse complement strand
GGAAACCGAGGTCGCGGCTACTGTGTCCCTGTCTACCACCGGGCCGGTGGCGCTGGGCCAGAGCGCGGCCGCGCAGAGTCGAGGCGAGGAGACAGGAGCCAGCGACGACGAGACGCCCGCCCAGCCTGAATCCGCAAAGGCCGGGGTGGAGCCGTCTGCCGCGTCCTGGCAGCATCGCGTCCTGGGAACCGATGAGGCGCTCGAGCGGTTCGACCACGAGCATCCGGATCTTTCGCGGCCCGGCCGCGAAGCTCCGCCGGAGACGAAACCGTCCCAGCGACACGGGGCAATTCCTGCGCCAGCCCAGGAGAACCCGCCACCACGGCAAGGACACCCGGCCGCCGCCGATCGCCTGCTGGAAGCGGTCGACGGAGCCATCGACCACCTGCACGACGGACAGCAGACAGCGATCGAAGGGCAGACCGACCGAACGGCGAGTGGAAAGGAAACCGAGCGTAAGGTGGGTGAAACCCACCAAGAAATCAATCGCATCAAGATCCGATTGGTGGGCTTCACCCGCCCGACCACGGACCGTGTCGCTGTCAATGAAGAGCGAGACGACCTCTCGGCCGCGCTGGCTCTTGCCGCCACGGTGGCCGGGGAGTTCTACTTCCGTTCCGCCGACCGCAGAAACAGTCCCCGATCTCGCAGGCGGATCTTTCCCCGATAGGGGTAGGAAGGACCGATTGATGTCGGCCCCTCCCTTGTATAAGGAATTACGACATATCTCATAAAGATACGCATTCGACTCAAAAGAGCATTTCATTTATCTGTTGACCTGAGTTTGGACTGTCAAGATCGATTCGGAACGCGTTCTTGTGGTGAGAATCTTATCCGGTCGCTCATATTTCCCTCAGATTACCAAGATAGCATCAGTTTATTCGCATCTAGTATACATGTGACCACACTCAAAGGGCTGGTTGTACCCACCCTACAGAAGCGTCGGCAGGACATAGGGCCCCTTGGGGATTACCGCGATTGTCGCTTCGGGGCCGTATTCGGCCAGCGAGCTGGCCAGGGCTTGCTCCACGCTGGGGGCGTGCTCCACAAAGCAGCGGCCGAGGACCTCGGAGGAGAGACCGTCGGTGACGATCTTCACGCGGGCCTTGCGGCGCACCTTGGCCAGCTCTTCGACTTGCCACTGGTCCATGACGAAGTAGTCCTTGTCGAGGATTCGCTCCATGAAAAACTCGAGCGAGGGTATCTCCCGGAAAATGGATTGGAGCTCCGGGCTGCCGATGCCCTCGGACAGGCTGGCCGCCATGATGATGGTGCCGCCCTGCTTGACGATTGGCAGGCAGCCGCTCAGTCCCTTGACCGACTGGTAGAACGTGGTGTCGAGGGGATAGCCGGCCGAGCTGGTCACCACGATGTCGACGGGCCGGGCCACCGACGCGCGGACGATGCCATCAATGAACCGGACCGCGGCCAGGAACGCCTGCTCCATGTCGCCGGCCACCACCGAGGTCACCCTGCGCTGGCTGTCGATCGTCACGTTGACGATGAAGTCGCAGCCGGCCATGCGGGCGATCCGCGTGTTTTCCTCGTGGACCGGGTTGCCTTCGAGAATGCCGTAATCGGCATTCGGATGCTCCAGGAGTTCCGGACTGTGCCACCGCTTGACCGTCTCGATGGCGGCAATGCCGGGACAGATCAGCTTGCGGCCGCCTGAGTAGCCGGCCATGAGGTGCGGCTCGACCAGCCCCGTGGCGACCTTGAGCTCGGCGCCCAGGTAACGCGAGTCGATCCACGCCGGAATTCCCCGGGGCGTCGTTCCAACCTGCCTATGTTCCTCGAGCCTGGTGCCGTGATGGTCCTCCACTCGATAAGCCGAGGCGATCTGCTCACCCAGCATCTCGACCTTCTCGGCCGGTGTGCTGGGCCTGTGCAGACCGGTCGCGACCAGGATCAAGACCCCCTCACGCGAGATTCCCACCTCATGCAAGACCTTCAGCATGGGGCCCAGGATCGTGCGATTGGGCACCGGCCGGGTGATGTCGCAGACGAGGATACAGGCGCTCTTGCGACCCCGGGCAATCTCGCGCAAGGGCGGCGTGCCAATGGGAGTCTCGATCGCCGCGGCCACGGCCTTCTCGGGGTCTTCCAGAGGGGTGACATCGCCAATGGTCAGAGGGCCGACCACGCGCTCCGCCGGCAATTCCACCGGCAGGCCCATCCGGCCATAGTCAAGCGTGACCTTGAGAGTTTTCATGAGCTGCATCCGAGAAATGCCAGCATGACGACCGAGCAGATTCCGGGATTCCTTGACGTGCGCCGCATTCGACGCTACTCCAGGAAGGGGAGGAGTGAGCCTTCTGGCGCCCGAACGATTACGCATTATCCTGAGAATAACACACGAGTTCGATCCAGACACCAGGGCCGTCAGTTCTCTGGCCCAATGCGAGCGGAGGAACCACCGATGACACAGTCGACTCCGAACCTCGATCGACGCACCTTCCTCCAGGCC